>CAZKMF010000001.1:0-5331 GCA_964553975.1 uncultured Gammaproteobacteria bacterium
CCAACCGTGTAGTTGGTGAAGAACGCGTCCGAGATGTCGTCGATCTGCTTGTTCCAGGTGGAACCGTAGAGGCAAGAAGCGACGGCTTCGGAACCGATCGCGCGGAGCACGCCGCCTTTGGCGATGGCGTAGACCTTCGGATCGGAGGTGATCTTAAGCATCTTCACACCCGGGCGATAGGTGACGTTGCCACCGATCTGGATGGAAGCGAGGTCAGCGTCGGAGATCTTGGTGACGCCGGAGAAATCCGCGTACCAGGTCTTATACGCTTTGTCGTTCGTGAACACGTAGCGCTTCATGTCGGCGCCACAGTAGTAGACGGCCGAGAGAGAACCCTTGATGAGACTACCGCTCGTGCAGCCGGCGGCAGACGCTTTCAAAGGGGCAACGAGGACGGTCGCCATCATCGACCAAAGAATGGTCGTGAGGACAACGCCCATCGTAAGAGCCTTGCGGCTCATTTTGAGGACATCGGTCATAAGTGATGAGATCCTTTCTTCAAGTTTAGTATGCAGCGGCGCGGCCTTGCGGCCTCGACCTTGTAGTGCCACTGGTGCCCAATGGGCCCGTCCGGGAATTATTCCGCTTACGCGGGACAAGCCTCCTGGATCGGAGACGACTTCCTTATAAAGAGAAGCCCTCTTCGATCCGAGAGGTCTCGGACGTGTGTGAGTAATGGAGGAGCGTTACGGTGCGCTGGTTGCGCTGTCCGTTTCCGGCGTGTCTGTTGACGCGACGGTCGGCGTTTTCGGAGCGGTCTTGGCGGTTTCGGCCTCGGAGACGAGGTCGGCGCTTTCGCTCACCTTGCGGACCGCCGCGCGGAAGTCGCCTTGCGAGAGAAGCTGTTTGGCTTCCTCGACGGCTTCTTTGGCTTTCGCGGTCAGGAGCAGGCTTTGCGGAGCGGAGGTTTGTGCATCGAGACTGTCTTGAGCCACCGCGACGTGCGCGGCGAAGGAGTCGATACGCTTACCAACCGAGGAGCTCAGCTCCGCTTCAGGTAAGACGTTGGCCGCGACACTTTGTTTCTCGACGATGATCTCGAGCGCTTTGACGGAGACTTGGTCGAGGTTGAGAAGCGCGAGGCGAAGCGTCGGGCGACCGACGGAGAGACCGCTCTTGAAGAGCGCTTGATATTCATCGGCTTTGGCGTCGACTTTCATCGCGACGCGTACGGCGACGTCCGGGTCTTTTTCGTTTTGAAGGTCAGCGAGGTCTTTGCGGATGTCGGCCATCTCATCGGAGAAGAGTCCTGCGACTTTGGCCATCTTCGATTCTTTACCCGGTCCGGCCGTAGCCGAGAGGCGGGCCAGTTCATCGAGGCGGCGACCGGCGACTTCGACGCGGCGTTCGGTGCGCTCCCCTTTCGGAGCGAATCGCAGACTGACCGATTCGGCAGCGAGCTTTACGTTATAGAGGGTGTCGCCCGGCAGCGTGTCGTGTGCAGCGGCGACAAGCGTCGTCGAGGTGAAGCCGGTACCGATCACGAGCGCCAGCATCATGGCGGGGACCGCCATCGCGCGCATCAGATTTTCAGGAAGGAAGATGTTAAGGCTTTCGGCAAACGCACGAAGACCAGTGCGCCGTTCGTGGCCCACTGTGTTTCCGATCTGCATCATTAACGTCTCTTTCGTAGACGCAAGCCAGCGCGCGTCCGGGCTTCCGCCCGCACGCTCATCCTTCAGCGCTTTCAGTTGCCTTACGATTGAGTCTTTCATGGTCGTTGGTGGTTTCAGCGGCGACCAGGTCCCGAATGGCGTCCAAGGCGCGGTGCAAGAGCACGCGTACGTTGCCTTGGGTCTTGCCGAGGATCCTGGAGATCTCGAAGGTCTCGAGTTCATCCAAATACTTCATCACGAGTACCTCGCGATATTCATCCTTGAGCGAACGCAGATGCTTTTCGAGCATCGTCACGTCGATCTTGGCGTCCGTCTTTTTTTTGTCATCACGTTCGTCGCCGATCGTGTCCTCCGCTTCTTCGTGAAGCGGGAGCGTCTCGCGTCCGGCTTTCGATCGGTAATGATCGATCACGCGGTTGCGAGCGACGCCATAGAGGAGCGCGCTCAGGTGACGCACTTCCTTCCCTTTTTCGTCGAGAAGGTAGGACCAGACTTTAAGGAAGACATCTGCCGTGAGGTCTTGCGCCTCTTCGACCGACGACACCTTGAAGTAAATGAAGCGGTGAATCCGTTCCGCGTACAAATCATAAATCTTCCCGAAGGCTTCGGGATCCTTTTTGACTCGTGCGCGGTACAGCAAGAGTTTCTCTTGCAGTGGATTGCTCATGGCTTTAGACGGCGAACTTCGTGAAGCGTTACAGTTCGCCTAGGATGTGGTTCAGGCTATCATCAAAAGACCCGAGGGTCAATCATAATCCTCTTAAATAAGGCTACGTTGGCGGGATTGATTGGTAACGCGGATTTCTTTCCGCTTGCTAAAAAGCGTATAGTTGTCTACACTGGAGTAGACAAATACTGTTGATATCTATGGAAACGCCCAAACACATCATTCGCGTCTCAGTTTCGGAAGCGGCCAAGCTCTTCGGCATTTCAACGCGCACGATCCGTCGCGCAATCACAGATGGCGAGGTTGCCTATGTGGTCGTGCGCGGACGCTACAAACTGAACTTCGAGAGCCTCGTAAAGTGGTCGCAGGTACGACCGACGGTGCGCAACAAACTGGCTACGACCGGCATCGGGCAGTTCGTGGAACACTGGAAGATCCGCAACAAACTTTTCAGCCCGAACCCGAAAGTTTTTGAACCGAAAGAGGAAGAGAAAAAGAAGGGGTCGAACGGTTGACAAAAGCGTCCAAATCTGGTACGCTCGGCTGTCTTAAAAACGATGGGTTCCATGCTTCACCCGCGTACCACAACCCACCTCGCCGCGCTCGCGATCCTGACGATCGCGAGTTTGAGCGTTCCTCACGTGACGTTGGCCGCGCGGACGCCGTCGGACAAGTTCGTCCGCATCGCCAATAACTACATGAAGGCGGGCATCACGCTCCCCTCCTCCGATTGGAACGCGCTCGCCAAGTACGATGTGATCGTTCTGCCGGTTGAAGCGCAGATCTTCAATCCGGATTTTTTTGCGAGCGTCCGTCGCGTGAATCCGAACATCATCATCCTGGCGTACGTGCCGACCAAGAGCTACGCCAAAATCTGGAGCGATAACCCGCTCGACACACTGCACCCGAAGTTGAAAGCGCGTACGAACGACGCGATGCGTTTGCGTTCTCCGGGCGGACAGATTCTTTCCGTCTGGCCCGGTACGGAGACGTATAACGTTTCGACTGGCTGGAGCGACGCGCTGGCCGCCTTCGTGAAAGACGATGTCATGTCTTCCGGAAAATGGGACGGCATTTTTTACGACGAAACTTCAGCGACGATTTCATGGTTGAACGGCGGCAACGTCGACGTGAACAACGACGGCGCCAAAGATGACGCCGGCACGGCGGATCGTCTCTGGAAGGACGGCATGGTCCATCTTTTGAAAACAACGCGCGACGGTATCGGCGCGGGACCGGTCATTATCACGAATGGCGATTCCGAACGCGACTTACAGCCGTACGTGAACGGTCGCATGTTCGAAACGTTTCCGACGCCGTGGGAATATGACGGTTCGTGGTCGACCGTCATGAACAACTATCTCGGCTTGCAGAAGCAGGTCGGCTATCCCCCGCTTTTCATCATCAACAGCAACACCGCGAACACGGGGAACAAGAACGATTTCAAAAAAATGCGTTTCGGCCTGGCGTCGACCTTGCTCGGCGATGGATTCTTCGAGTTCGATTACGGCGACAACGATCACGGTCAAACATGGATGTACGACGAATACGATGCCTACCTCGGTAAGGCCGTGAGCGAAGCCAAGAATCTGACGGGCTCCACGAATCCGGTCAAAGCCGGCGTCTGGCGCCGCGACTTCCAGCACGGCACCGTGCTCGTGAACTCAACGAACCAAGCGCAAACCGTCGATCTCGACGCCGATTTCGAGCGCCTGCACGGCACGCAAGACATGAAGACGAACGACGGTTCGATTTCAAGCGTTATTACGATTCCGGCGCAGGACGGTTTGATCTTGCTGCGTCCCTTGGAACAAGTGAACGAAGCCAGTTATCGCAATGGCGCGTTCATGCGCGTCCTGACCGGTAACGGCGCGGTCCACCGTAACGGTTTCTTCGCCTACAACGAAGCGCAGAAAGGTGGCGTCGATCTCGTCGACTTCCGCGCGTCTTCCGGCGCGAACGCCACGATTGTCGCGCGCGGCAATCGTCTTGAGTTGTACGACGCGCAAGGCAAGATGACGCGCAGCGTCGCACCCTTCGGCGACGGCTGGAATAAAGGTATGACGCTCGGATACGGAAAAGCCGGAGGGCGTGCGTACGTCGTTGTCGGCGCGACGGCCGGGAATACGCCATCCGTGCGTCTCTATAACGAAAACCTTGAACCAATCACGGACGCCTTCTTCGCCTACGACGCGCGTTTCCGCGGAGGCGTGAACGTCGCGATTGGCGATCTGGATAACGACGGCTCCCCGGATATCGTCGTCGGAGCCGGAGCGGGCGGAGGCCCTCACGTGCGCGTCTTCGGCACCGATCAGATGGTGAAAGCCCAGTTTTTTGCTTATGATCAACGCTTCAAAGGCGGCGTCTACGTAGCCATGGGCGACGTGGACGGCGACGGCACGCAGGAAATCGTCACGGGGCCAGGCTTCGGCGGCGGTCCGCACGTGCGCGTCTGGAACCGCTATGCAGAGATCAAAAGCCAATTCTTCGCCTTCGACAGCAAGAAACGCGCCGGTGCGCGCGTCTCGGTCGGCGACGTGGACGGAGACGGCAAAGCCGAGATCCTCGCCATGACCAACGACGTCTTTACCCTGGCATTCAGCCATCGCCCACTTTTCTAAATGTATGCAGATCCTGAGCAAAGCCCACGGCCACGCCAAACGCCATTACGAGAAGCACTACAAGTCGCGCTATCAAGAGCGCGCGCATTTGGTGTTCTTGCTCGACGCCGCGTTGGTGTCAATCGCGCTCGGACTGCTCGGTCTTGGCTGCTACCTCCGCTGGTACTACCATCCGCTCCGCGATACGTTCCAACTTTCGCTTTTGACCGATAAAAAAATCGACGCCGGCAAAGAGACGACATTCGCCGTACGCGTCGTCAACGACGGAAAAACCGAACTGCACGACGCGACGTTGAACGTGCGTCTGCCTTCGCGTTTTATCGTCGCCGAGACACCGAACACGTACGACGTCAAAACCGGCGACGTGACGATCGGCGACATGCACGCGCGCACTTCGTATGAATACCGTTTCCGCGGCACGCTGATC
>CAZKMF010000002.1:0-2096 GCA_964553975.1 uncultured Gammaproteobacteria bacterium
CGGCATCTTCCTGGTACGCGACGGCGTGCTCGTTGGATTGATGGATGAGTACCGCATGTACGGCGCGATCGACGAAGCTCGGACGGTTGTGCACGTCGCTGTTCCCGTCAGTCTCATCCGCGCGTTTCTCGATCGAGAACGCATTCCGTATCTGACCGCGCGATAATACACCCCGCGCCACGCTTTCTTGCGTGCGCGGGGTTTTTCGTTATTTCCGCGTGGTATACTTGAGGCATGAAAGTCTCTCCGTTCTTGCGGCATCTCGTCGCCGCGCTCGCACTTCTCGGATGCATCGCGCTTGCAATCGCGTATCGCAACGTGATCATTTGGACGATCAGCAATATTCGCTGGCCGTACGACAGTAAAGTGCAGCAGGGGATTCTGCGCCAAGATCTTACGGAGAGCGACTTTACAACCGTCGCTTCCCATCTTGAAACGCCGTGGGCGATCGGATTTTTGCCTGACGGCGGCATGCTGGTCACGGAACGCCGCGGCACGCTTCGGCACATCGGCCCGGATGGCGCGATGACGACGATTGACGTCGGTGGCGTGTGGGCGACCGAAGAATCCGGGCTGCTCGGTATCGCTATACATCCCGACTTCGCGAAGAACGGTTGGATATATTTGTACTCGACCTACGCCGTCGATCGCGGCGCGCTCAGGAATCGCGTCGATCGTTACAAGTTTGCCGACGATACGTTGTCCGAACGCACGACGATCGTGCAAAATATTCCCGGCGCGATCTGGGGCAACGGCGGGGCGCTGCTCTTCGGCTCCGATCGAAAATTGTTCATCTCGACGGGTGATGCCGACGACGCTTCGACGGCGCAGGACTTACGGTCTCTTGGCGGAAAAATTCTTCGCCTCAACGATGACGGTTCCGTGCCGTCCGATAATCCGTTCAACTCGCCTGTGTGGTCGTACGGACACAGGAACGTGGAGGGCAAGGCTTGGGATGGCGAGCATCGGTTGTGGGCGACCGAGCGCGGCCGCGGCGCGAGCACGGGCGAATCGGAATTGAATTTAATCATCCGCGGAGGTAACTACGGTTGGCCGACCGTCACGGGTGATGAACGGGAGGAGGGAGTGACAACGTCGGTCGTGCACGCAGGCGCGCACGAGGTTTGGTCGCCGTCGGGAGCGGCTTGGTTCGGAAACGTGATTCTTTTCGGAGGTCTGCGGGGCGAAGCGCTGTATCAAGCGTCAGTGAACGCCGAACCGGTCGTCATGAAGGCGAACTTTGAAACCGAGTACGGCCGTATTCGCGCGGTCGCCGTCGGACCGGACCGCATGGTCTATTTCACCACTTCGAATACCGACGGCCGTGGCGTGCCGAAAGAGGGGGATGATCGGCTGATTCGGGTCAATCCGAGGCTCTTCCAGTAAACAGCGACCTGTGCTATTATGGTCATTGATACGGTTTTTTGGCTTTAATCAGCCAAAAAACCAGATATGCTAAGCATCATCATTCCGACATATAACGAGGAGGCGTACTTGCCGCGGCTTTTGGCTTCCATTCGGAGCCAGCGCTTTAGCGAGTACGAAATCGTCGTTGCGGACGCCAAGTCGAGCGATCGGACGTGCGAAATCGCGACCAAGTTCGGCGCCCGCGTGGTTGATGGCGGCATGCCGGGCCCTGGCCGCAACCGCGGCGCCGAGGCGGCGAAAGGCGACCTCCTTTTGTTTCTTGATGCCGACGTCGTGTTGCCGGACGTCGAATGGCTCGGACGGAAGATCGCGCAGTTTGAAGAGCGCGATCTAGACGCCGGCACGTGCCTCGTGAAGCCTCTCAGCGGCAAACTGATCGACCTCTTCTCGCACAACGTGTTTAACGCGCACATGATGGCGACGCAATTCCTCATGGCGCACGCGCCGGGTTTCTGCATTTTCGCCCGCAAATCGCTTCACGAGCGTATCGGCGGATTTGATGAGACGATCAAACTCGCCGAAGACCACGACTACGTGCAGCGCGCGCACCATGTCGGAAAATTCCGCGTCTTGCACGGTTCGCGCATTCGCGTGTCCGTCCGCCGATTCGAACGCGACGGCCGTTTCTCCATTTTCGGCAAATATCTTTTGGCGGAGCTGCACTTGCT
>CAZKMF010000003.1:0-1595 GCA_964553975.1 uncultured Gammaproteobacteria bacterium
CCTTCGTGACGGCTTTGGTGGTGTTGCCGACAGCGTCGAGAGGATCGGTCACGTCGCGCACTTCCTTCGGAAGGCCCGCCATTTCGGCGATGCCGCCCGCGTTGTCCGTGATCGGACCGAAGGCGTCGATCGTGACGACAATGCCCGCGAAGGACAGCATCGACATCGAAGCGACAGCAACGCCGTAGACGCCCGCCCAACCGTAGGCGAGCAAGATGCCGGCGCCGATCACGAGAATCGGGTAGGCGGTCGACTGCATCGAGACGGCGAGACCAGCGATGATGTTGGTGCCGTGGCCCGTTTCAGAAGCCTTGGCGATATCCTGCACCGGTTTGAACTGGGTGCCGGTGTAGTACTCGGTGATCCAGATCATGAGACCGGTAACGGCCACGCCGACGAGCGACGCGAGGAAAAGGCGCATCGGATCGACATCCGTTTCGGCGAACATGTACTTGGTGAGCGGGTAGAAAGCGACAGCCGAGAGTATACCGGAAACGATGAGGCCTTTATAAAGAGCGCCCATGATGTTCTTCTTCGCGCCGAGCTTGATGAAGAATGTTCCGATGATGCTCGTGACGATCGAAACGCCGCCGATCGCGAGCGGGTAGAGGATCGCGGCCGGAACGTCGCCGAAGACGAGGCTGCCGAGCAGCATCGCGGCGATGGCCGTGACGGCGTAGGTTTCGAAGAGGTCCGCGGCCATGCCGGCGCAGTCGCCGACGTTGTCGCCGACGTTGTCAGCGATGACGGCCGGGTTGCGCGGATCATCTTCCGGAATACCGGCTTCGACTTTACCGACGAGGTCGGCACCGACGTCAGCGGCCTTCGTGAAGATACCGCCACCCAAACGGGCGAAGACGGAGATAAGCGAACCGCCGAAGCCGAGCGAGATGAGCGCGGCGACATCCTTGGTGACGGCGTAGAAACCGGCGACGCCAATCAAGGCAAGACCGACAACGAGCAAGCCCGTGACGGTACCGCCTTTAACGGCCATATCAAGCGCTTGCGCCATACCGCTTTTCGCGGCTTCGGTCGTGCGGACGTTGGCTTTGACCGAAATCTGCATGCCGATTTGTCCGGCGAGCGCGGAGAGCGCGGCGCCGATAACGAAACCGACGGCAGAGGTCAGGCCGAGGCCCCACCAAATGACGAGCGTGAGCACGGCGGCGACGTAGGCCATCGTCTTGGTCTGACGACCGAGATAGGCCTTGGCACCTTCCTGAATCGCCTCAGCGATCGCCTGCATTTTGGCGTCACCGGCGGGCTGCTTCAGGATCCACTTGGCCAGGAACAGGCCATAGCCGACGGCGGCCAAGCCTGAGGCCAGGGCGAATACGAGCGTATTGGACATACGTTGTCCCAAGAAAATATGAATAAAACAACGGGGTAACTGTAAGGAAATAAGCTAAAACTGTCAATAAAAAAGGCCGAACGCGTGTTCGGCAGAGCATGACGTTGATTCGTTCAGTTCGTGAGCCGCTTCCTCGGCTTGAGCGTCCATCGCCGCGTCCGCGTGCCGGAGCACTCGGAGGGCTCCATGTGGCCGACCTCGCCGTCGAGGAGGCGCTCGCGCTTCTTCTTGGGGAGGCGGCTCA
>CAZKMF010000004.1:0-8727 GCA_964553975.1 uncultured Gammaproteobacteria bacterium
GTTGTTCTGCTCGAACGCGGGAGCGCTGTTGGCGTAGCGGATGATCTCCGCCGCCGCCGCACCGCGACGCTCGGCGGGGATCTTCACGAGCCCCTCAGCCAACGTGACCAGGTTCTGGGGCAGGCTCAGCAGCACGCCGGCCACGCTCGCGCCGTCGTCGAACGGATCGATCGAGAGGTCGAACGGGTCGTCGCCCATGACCACCTCGGTGTCGGTCTGCACGTAGACGTGCGGGGTGGGGAGGCCCGTCTCGCCGTCGATCGTGCCGGCGTCCGCGTTCAGCTCCTCCGTCAGGGCCGTGCCCATCAGGATGCTCATGAAGAGGTGGAGCTCCTCGAAGAGGAGGTGGTTGAGGGTCTCGTGCTCGCCCCACTGCGCGTCGGTGAGCTTGATGTCGGGGGCCAGGTGCCGCTCCGCGAAGCGGAGGAGCGCGCTGCACACGGCGGAAGGCGAGGGGAACTCGCTGCTCGCGACGGTGGGGATCTTCAGCACGTCCGCCGCCGGCGTCCCCTGCTTGAAGCAGAGCGTGGCGAAGGCGGAGCGGATGCCGCGACCGCTCACCTTGAGCGGGTTCTGCTTGGTCGCCTCGTCGGCCACCGCGCCATCGAGGGCCGCGGCGCAGCTCTTGTGGTACGCCTCGACGCGCGTGCGACTCACGAGCTCGTTGTGGACGGCCCGAACGTAGGACAAGTAGCTGACGGACGTGTTCTTGGGATCGGAATTCTGCTCGGTCAATGTGCACCTCCACCCAAATTGGGATGGCCGGAGAATATGTGATTTTAGCGGAAATGTCAAGGGGCTTGTACTGATTTAAAAACCAGTCCGGCACAGTTGCACGCCTGTAACAGTTCTAATAGTGCGCCGCGTGATTTTAGTTTCTTAAAATACATCTCTATCGATTTGGCCTGACGGTTCGTTGAAAACTCAAGCACACAACAAAGCAGCCACGGTCTACCCGATTTTGTTGACTTTGTTTGTCCACGCTGGTGCTCAGAAAGCCGGCGCTGAAAATCTGAAGTCGAGCCCATGTAAAACTTGTCGCGCGTTTGTGAATAGAGAAGATACGTGTAGAAAGACATGGTGGCGTACTAACAAAAAGACCCTTGCCTACGCAAGGGTCTTTTTGGTGGACCGTAAGAGACTCGAACTCTTGACCTCTTCCATGCCATGGAAGCGCTCTACCAGCTGAGCTAACGGCCCGTACAATAGGTTGTGATGCTGGATCGAACTCTTGACCTTCCCGCACATGCGGGACGCTCTACCAGCTGAGCTAACGGCCCGGAACAGGCCATACCATATCAACGCTTTAAAAAAAGATCAACCCCTCCGCGTGGGAGGGGTTGATGAAGCGTTTACGGCTTCTTTGTCGGTTCGACCGGGTTCGGGAGTCCGCCTTCCGGTGCGACGGCGGCTCCGGATTTCTTCGCCTTGAGGTCGTCGAGGCGCTTCTGAACGTCCGCGTTGCCGGGGTTGGCCTTGAGCACTTCCTCGATCTGCGCGATCGCGCCATCGAGATTCCCCTTTTCTTCGTACATGGCGGCCAAGTACCAGCGCGCGTTCGAGTACTGAGGCTCGATACCGATCAAGCGCTGGAGTTCGGCGATCGCCTTGTCCGTTTGATGGTTCTGGTAATAGAGAATGGCGAGCTGGAATCCGACACCAAGGTCATTCGGATTCGCGTTACGCACGCTTTCGAGTTTGGCTGCGGCTTCGTCCGATTTGCCTTCGCTCTGGAGCAAGACGGCCGTCCAATAATTCGCGGCGGCGTAATCTTGCTTGAGTTCAAGCGCCTTATCAAGATTTTCGCGTGCCGCCTTCTGCGCGTCCGTCATCGTTTTTTGGAGCGCAGCCTTCTGTTCTTCCTTCAAATCCTTGCCGTTTCCGATTTTGACGCGTGCGTCTTCGGCGACGTTGATCTTGATCTTGGCAAGTTCGGTGTAGTAGGTCGGGTTGTTGGGATCAAGCTTGATCGCTTGCTGATACGCAGAGATCGCAGCGTCCACGGCACCATCAACGGATGGACCCAGATCGCGGTACATACCGGCGAGCGACGACCAGTTCTGTACGTTCGAAGCGTTCAGTTCCGTCGCGCGGCGTCCGGCGTTTACGGCGTTGGCGGCGAGCAGCGTCACTTGGCGCGCCTGGTCTTCCGTCGGATTCGCTCCAGCGGCACTCGCCACAAGGTTCGCCTGCATTGCGAGAGACTGCGAGAGTCCGCGGAAATAGAGGTCGTTCTGGCTGTTCAGTTGGGACGCGCGCAAAAGTTCCTTCGAGGCAAGATCGGCGCCTTCCTTCTTCGTTACGTCAGCAGTGACGCCACGCTGATAGTGGGTTTCCGCCACCAAGCGCTGTCCTTGCAGATAGACGCCAGCGATCGAGAAGATCACCGCGACAATAAAGAGGAACGAGAGACCGAGGGCGGCGCGCGGCGACTGGTCGAAGCGCGCTTCCGAGCGACCATGCCACTGGAGCGAGACCAGCATGGCCGTCAGCATCCAGAAAGCAAACTCGAGCGTCATGTTCGAAGAGTACAGCACTTTGCCAACCAGGAGCGTTGACCAAGCCGCGTAGGCCGCGAGCGTCACGAGCCAATCTTCATGACCGCGCCACAGCTTCATCTTCGTGCGCACCGAAAGGAAGACGACCATGAGGAGGAAGGCGGCCAGTCCGAGAATACCGATCGTGGCCAGCATCGTCAGGATGCGGGACGCCGAACGGTCGAACTGTACGCTCCAGAAATTGGTCGTGTTCAGATCCTTCGAGCGGAACTGCGTGTAGTCGTAGAGGAACGTGCCGGGGCCAGAACCGAAGAGCGGCTGGTTCGCTAGGGCTTCACGGGAAACACTCCAGCTCGCGCGAAGGGAAGGCATGACTTCCGCGGGGAGGTTGAGCGAGATCGGGAAGCGGATGAAGATGAAGAGCGCACCGACGACCATGGCGGCCATCGGTACCGCCAACATCGTGATCTGCATGTCGCGATCCGTCTTCAACATGCCGTAGGCCACAAGCACGGCACAGCCGACGATCAGCATGAGCCAGAGCGCCCAGAATTGAAGCGCGGCAATGTACAACGCGCCGAGGGCGAGGAGTACGCCCATCAGCACCTTGCGAAGCGTGGCCAGCTTCTCGCCTTTTGTCGGCAAGAGCATCAGGCCCATGACGAGGGTCATGGCCATAGCGGCGTACACACCGACCGCGTTCGTGGTTCCAACCGTGTTGAAAGCCGAGCCGCGCGCGCCGATGCCAGGGAGGATCTTCAGACCGAGCGCTTGGCCAACCGCGAAAATCAGGGCCAGAAGCGCGCCGAGGCCCATCCAATTGAGGGCTTTTTTAACGTCCTTGGAATCACGCAGCACGTTGATGGCGACGAAATACATCAGCGCGAAGCAGAACACGGAGACGAGACCGGCCTTTTCCTGGCCGAAATCACCAACAAAACTGACGTAATGGTTTTTGGAAAGCCAGACGGAAGCCGCGTAGAGCACGAGGTAGACGCCGAGGAACAAGTTCAGGATCGAACGGCGCACCTCGAGGCGGCGTGTCACGAGCATCTTGCCGAGCCAAGCCAAGACGGCCACGGTCGTCGCAAGAATCAAGAAAGACTGTTTCGGCAATTCCAGAGCATCGCTCAGGCCCGGAAAGTAAAACAGCGGGAACAGCAACAGCGTGATAAAGACGGTCCATCGCGCGACGGCGTCGGCGAACGCCGCGAGCTTCCGCCCTTCGGCGGCAGTCACCAGCGTGTCGTCCGCGCCTCCTCCAAAGACGGGCGAGTGCTCTGACATAGCTAAATAGGAAAAATTAAGGTCGAGGTGTATCGCCTTATAGTGTAGCACACGCGCCGTATTGCCGTTCGAAGTTATGCACAAAGACATCACTTGAACGGAAAGAGCAGAGAGTGGGAACCCTCTCGGACCGTCGCCCGAGAGGGTTCCCCGAACTTAGAAGCCGTAACCCGTGTCCTGCCAGAAGACGATTTCGCACATCATTCCCTCGCGGCGCAGACGAAGGAGCTTCTGCATCTCTTCGGCAAAGACGTTGCCGAAGTCGACGAAGTAGCAGCCTTCCTGTTCAGCGACGGGAATCGATGGCTCGTGCCTCTGTTGAGGGCGAGGGGCCGGCGATCCAGAAAAGAACATACATTTGAACGGGTTTTACGGGGTGATTAATTTTTGTTTGCATCAAGCCGCCCCCGTTCTTGGCGACGGAGATGTTCACGAGTTCGGCCCTGATCGTGTGTACATCACGATCTTTACGGGTCGCACCCGGATTCGGACCCTCCTCTATACCTTATATAGGCGAGGAGGGGCCTGATCCGTGAACGACGTTATTGTTGTGCTTCGTAGCGTCGGATGACTTTTAGTCGGTAATGATGGAGTAACCAATGAAGTCCGAGAACGAGGGCGACGATTCCCCCGCCGAGTATGAGCAGAACGAGCCATGGTACGACCCAGAACTGTGTTTTTGCCTTCATCACCTGCTTGCCTTCGCCATACCGGAACGTGAGTTCGGCGGTATATGGTCCAATGGCGAAGTTCCGCCACTGACGTGTAAGGATAGAGGCGTCCGCGGCGACGTGATGGCGTTGCCAACTGGCTGGATAGCGCCGAGAGGCTCCTGGAAGGACGCTTTTGTACTCCGCTCGGTTGATCGCCAGTGTTGCGACCGTCTTTCCAAAGACGTTTTTCACCACGACTTCGCCGTACGGCCTAAGATGCACAGTTCCCCTGTTCTCAACCCTGGCTTCAAAACGTACCGGTAGGCTTGAGGAAACGAGTGGTGCCGTGAAGCCAGTGAGCGTGAGGTCTTCGATGACGGCTCCGTTTACCCGTAGAAGGATTAGAGCCGCAGCTGTTCCGGTGAATCCAACGCTGTTTTCCGCCGCACCGGCAGCAGTACCGATCACAACGGCACCGAAGTAGCTGCCCGGACTTGCGTCCTTGGGGATGCGGATGACATACGGCAGTTCCGCGCTTTCGCCTGGCAGGAGGGTGCGTTCGGGCCGATCCAGACTGATCCAGGGTCCGAGGCCGTGCCCATCCCTCTCTTCATTTGAGGGATACAGGTCCGGCGTCCCCTTCGTCTCATCACCGGCCTTGCCGGCAAAGCTTGCCGTCGATGCCGTGATCGTGACGGGTTCCGTGCTCTCATTTCGTACTTTGATCGTTTGGTTCAGAACTTGTCCGGGATCGGCGGCGAGATCAAACGTGGGCGGAGAAAACGTCAACGCCGAAGCCGCGGCGGGCAGGAGTAGCCCGGCGCAAGCGAACGCGGCAGCAGTGGCGGCGATGAGTCGTTTCATTGTCTTAGGATTTACCCTGTCGCTTCTGCGATTCGTAACGACGAATGATATTGCCCTCAAAACGTTTCGCGACAAATCGCACGCCGAGGATGATCAGGAACAGGACAAGGAGAACGGAAGCAATGGCCATCCAAGGCAAAACCCAGAAGTCCGTCGCCGAGGAGATGAGTTTCTGCGAGCCTGGGTCACCGTAATTCAGTACGAGCGTGGCCGTGTAGTGACCGAAGGCGAAGTTACGCCATTCCTGCATGAATTCTGACGCGGACTTCGGCAGGCGTTGGCGCGTCCAGGACGACTCGAAGCGGCGCACCGAGTTCGGCAAGACACGGCGCTTGTCGTCTCCGTTCACTTGGAGGGAGGCGACTTGGCGACCGAGCATGTCGGTAATGAAGATGTTGCCGACCGGGATCAAGTGCGTCGTACCTTCGTTCGAGAGGCGCATGGCGAAGTCGGCGGGAAGGTGGGTATACGCCGGTTTGGTCGTGAAGAAGTTTTCGATCGTCAGCGCGTCGCGCACATCACCGTTCACGCGCACAAAGATCAGCGCGGACGTTTGCGCCAAGATACCGATGTTGGCGCCGTTGAACATCTGGTCCTGCTTGAGCGTTCCAACATGGATCGCGCCGAAATGCCCGCCCGGTTGAGCGTCTTTAGGAATAGCGATCGTGAACGAAATGTTGATGCGTTGCTTGGGGGGGATCGTGATGACGCCTTTGGCGTCCAGGGTAATCCACGGCGCGAGTTCGTGACCGTTTTTTACTTCATCGGCGGGATAGAACAACGGCACGCCGCTGGTTTCGTCTCCGGGCTGCGCCATGAAGTTCAATGTCTTTGGCTCGAGCGTGACCGGATAAGAATTTTCGTTGCTGATGTGGAGGACATCCTTGATCGTGTCTCCCGGGTTGACTGTCAGATTGAAATCCGGCGGCTCAATTGTCATCGCCATCGCCGGTTTGGCCACAAAGCCAAACACAGCGAACAGTGCGGTGGTCGCGCTCAGAATGAGTTTTGAGTATTTCATAGGTTGAAGTGAGTTTCTCCCCTGTCGGGGCTTCGCCGTGCGCCGGCACACGCGGCGGAGCCCCGTGCCCTCAGGAAGAGACCGGAGGGCCGGGGCACGTACGCGATGGAGTCGCGTCCGTTAGAACGTGCCGGTTGCGATGAACGTGAGGACGTCCGTGTAATCGTTCGCGGCCGGCGTAACGCCGGAAACCGCGGCTTTCACCAAGATATCCGCCGTATTGTTCGTCGTTCCCGCGATAGCCGCGCCGTTTGACGTAATGATCTGCGCGGGCGCCGCGAACGGAACACCGCCAATACGGCTACCGCCGTTCGTCGTGCAGTTGCCGTTGAACGGTGCAACGGCGGTCGCTGAGCCCGTCGTGACGCTGGTCGCGGAGACACAGAGGCCGTAACCAACCGTACCGGCGGCAAGTGTCGTGACGCCGCCCGCACCAGCTGCATACGTCGTTCCGATCGTACTACCCGCGGCGACGGACTCGAGACCATCCGCGTTACCACTGCCTTGAACAGTCACGATTGCACCGCCGGTGGCATTCGTAGAGAGCTCAAGACAAATGTGGTTTGACGCAGTCGCAATCGCTGTAGACGTTAGCGTGCCTAAGCTGACGGTATATGGAGCCGCCGATTCCGAGCCGCAAGCAGCCTGAATATCGATGTCAAATGTGAGCGACGGACTAACGGTTGCCGTCACTGTGACTTGATCGTCATCCATAATTGAAACCGCAAAGGTCGTTGTGTGCGACGACGCAGTTCCATTGTCGGTCATCGAAATGTCAACGGCTTGAGAGCCTGCGGACGCTGGGTTCGTGAGCGTGCCGTTACCGGTCGTGCTTGTACCCTGAATTGTGAACGTGACAGTCGAGGTGCTCGTCGAAGACGTATAACTTGAACTGCACGCCTTGACGCGGAATACGTTGGCAGACGTATCGATCGCCACACCAACATCGTTGACACCGGTACTGCACGAGACGTCGGCCACACCTGTGCCTTGCGATACGGTCGTGACAGTACGCGCGGTACCGTCGTTAAACGAGAAATCAGTTGTTTGCCACGTACCCGAGGCGGAGGCGGTGAAACCTGCCGGGAAGTCGTAGGCAATCATATCGCTCGTCGTTGACGAACCGCTGAAGTTATAGCTCAGCGGCAGCGTCATACGAATGACGTGGACTGCGGCCGTTGAGATTTTGAGTCGTGACATGGTGTCACTCGTCGAGGTAATCGCCGCGGCTTGAACCGGCGCGACAGGGAGAAGCATGGCTCCCACCGTCGCGGTGGCGGTCAAGGCGGCCGCTACGCGCTTCATGAATTTCTTCATACGTATTTCTTTTCATTCTTATCCAAAGAACAATCGTTACCGCTGGCTACGAGGTCCGCGCCTTCCCCTTGAGAGCATGGGAGAGCGGTTCCGGCATCCTTCCCCGGCAAGTGCAGGGGAAAGAGCGATCCCGTAGATTCGACAATCGCGCGCGGTCACGCGTTTGTCGTCGACCTTTAGTTGTTCCGGCCTTAGTGGCCGGGAGGAGCCTCGAATGGATCGGGGCTCTTCCCGGCCCCCGACATACGTCGGGGGCTTCGAGATTAGTACGTCGCGGTCACAGTGATAGTGAAGCGGTCCTGATAGTCGTTGTGCGCGGGTGTCACGTTTGAGATCGAGGCCTTCGTGAGCAACTCGCCGTACGCGTTGGTGACGAAGCCGGGAGCCGACCAGATGATCTGGTTATTCGTCGTGACCGCTCCAACCGCGTGGTTGGTCGTGGTATCACATGCGCCGTTGAACGGAGCTGATACTCTGAAACCATTCTGGTTATTCGAGCTGCATACCCCGAAGCCCGCCGCGCCAGCAACAAGCGTCGCCGAGTTTGAACTGATAACGTCGCCCGGGACCGAGTTTGAGGCAAGTCCATTGCTATCGTCCTTGATCTGTACCAGTTCCCCACCTGGAGCGTTCGCGCTCACTCGGACGCAGATGCGATTCCCCGCCGTCGTTACGGCGCTTGTCGAAAGCGTCCCGAGCGGAACGTTATACGGCGGACTCGAGGAGCTGGTGCCGTCGCAAGCCGTTGATTGCACGGAGTACACGACCGAGAGCGTAACTTCAGCTTTCAAGCATTCGTAGCCGACGCAGGCGAGATAGTTCGTGCTCGAAAGATCTTCGCCCGTCGGTGACGAAACTTCGGCAAGCGTATCCTCCGCGATGTAGCTTCCGGACGTGCTGCGCAAACCTCCACCGCCCAAGGCATCAAATGGGATACGATAGAACTCCGAGGACATTTGCGCCGACACCAAGCCGGGCCAGAATGCCAGGCTGATGGCGAGCGCGGTTGCAGCAAATTGTTGCAGTGTGCGTTTCATAGTGTTGGCTTATGGCGTCGCGTTTGTTGAGCTGGCGGAGCCCGTTTCAC
>CAZKMF010000005.1:0-8595 GCA_964553975.1 uncultured Gammaproteobacteria bacterium
CCTGTAAGCATACCCTATGATGCTACCGCTTCCGTCCGACATTCCCCCCTGGGGCGGATTCCAGAACCGGTTCGGCCACGAAGGTTTTTTCGTGAAGTTAATCGAGGTGGAGCCTTCGCACCGGCTCAGTTTACAACGACATTTTAAACGCGAGGAGTTTTGGATCGTTGTCTCGGGAGTCGGCATGTTTGAACTCGACGGTGTCGCGAGAAAAATCGGAGAGGGCGAGATGATACACGTCGGCATCGAACAGACGCATCGCGTCGCTAACGTCGGCAGCGAGCCGCTTATCATTCTCGAACTGCAAAAAGGAGAATGCCGCGAGGATGATATCGAGCGCCTTGAAGACGATTACAAAAGGGCCTAACGGCCCTTTTTCGTTAACGCAGGATTTTGATGATGTCGTCGGCATCGTACGCGTTTTGGCCAACGCCGTTAGGCCCGAATGATCCGATCACGACGCGATCCTCGCCGTTCACCACGTAATCGGAGTCCCAGAAATACGGGTTACCCCAGGGATCGTCCGGGATCGCGATCATATATGGACCTCGCCAATTTGGAAACGATCCGTCCGTCGCCACGATGCCAACTTGGGGCGCCGAAAGGTCCCAAAACTCATTCGCGCCGACCGTCGTAACGACGTCAATCGTCTGATGTCCGGGCCATTCATCCGTATCGTTTTCTAATTGCTTCACGGCCGTCGTAAGCGTGTCGATGTCGTACTGCGCCTTCGTGATCTTCGCCGATCTTCGTGCGCTGTTCACCGCGACCATCGCAAGCGTCGAAAGAATCCCGATGATCGCGATGACCACCAGGAGCTCAATAAGCGTAAACGCGCGCGTTGATGAACGATGCATGCGTACAGTGTAGCGCGTGAAAGTTTTTTTATCCACAGTTGGCGCGTTGACTCGACTACACATCGAAAAATTATGTTATACTGTTTGCGTACGAAGATCGCGATAAGCGATCGACATCGTAAAGAGGAGGTGATTCGAATGGCAAAGAAAAAGAAAGCCGCGAAGAAGGGTGGTAAGAAGAAGGCTGCAAAGAAGAAGAAGATCTAAGATCTTCCGATAAGAAAAACTTCCGCTCCATGCTTGCGGAAGTTTTCTTTTACCTACGTTCTCGCCGAGAGATGCCGCTCGGCGATCGCTAGTTGTTCCGGCGTATTCACGCCGATGGCTTCATCCGCCGGCACGGAGACCGTCATCACCTTCTCCCCCGCAGAGATAGCCAACGCGAGCAGGTCGGTGACGTAGTATTCGCCTTGGGCGTTCGATGCCGTGAGGGATTCCAGATTTTTCCAAAGCCAGCTGGCTTTAAAGCAGTATAGACTGGGGTTCAGTTCGCGTATTTCGAGCTGCTCCGGACGAGCGTCTTTCGCCTCGACGATGCGTTCCACGTTACCCTGCGCGTCGCGGACGATACGTCCGAAATCAGCGAACGCCGCCCACGCGTTTTGAAAATCAGGCACGGTAACGGTACCGATCGTAAGCGTCGCCCCACTGGCCAAATGCATGTCGACGACTTTGCGGATTGATGCAGCGGAGGTCAGCGGTTGATCGCCATTCAAGACAAGCACGTGCTCGGGCCCGCCTTCGAGAAGCGAACGCGCGCGCATTACGGCGTCGCCCGTTCCTTTCAACTCCGTCTGCAACGCGTACTCGCAACGATCTTCGCAGTACGCTCGAACTTTTTCCGCCATGTATCCGACGACAACGACAGGCTTCGCGTCAACGCCAGAATCGACAACGGCGTCGATGACATGCCCCACCATCGGTTTGCCAAGCACTTCATAGAGCACTTTCGGAATTTCAGACGGACCCATGCGCTTGCCTTTGCCGGCAGCGAGAATAACAACGCGGAGATTCATAGTTCCGACAACTTACACTTCTGAGATGCGTTTGTACACTTCTTCGAGCGTCGCACAGACAGGCACGTTCGGATCGCTCGGTAACGGTTTCGGGCCGGCCACGACGATCATGCGCGACTCCGGCAGCACGCGCGACAACACGTCGATTTCTTCGCCGTGATCATTCACGAACAGGAGGGGTTGAGGCCACATTCTATACTCCTCGACATGCTGCTCTTTCGGATCGCTCGTATAGATGATGCGACTGAAATACTGCACAAGCCCCGATCCGACCACTTTGCTCTCCTGCCAGGCGGGTTCACCGATGGTCACGAGCGTCAGATTCCAGCCGTCAGCCTTTAAACGATCCAAAACGCTTGCCGCGTCGGGAAAAATGAAGTCGCACATGCGGGCGGCAACCGCCGTGGGATCACTGGAGGCGGCAAGTGCCTCCTTGAACCTCGTCGTATCGGCAAGGGTGTAGTCGAAGTCAAAAACGATCGTCCCCCTCATAGGCCGCCGAGACAGTTCCGAATGATCAGCGCGGCAAGCACTTCAGGGTCGTGGCGGATCAGCGTGCGGCGGATCGGGTCGCCCGCTTTTATAATCGGGATGGCGCGTGAGATGAGATCGGCCGAAAGATACTGTCGTTCGCCCTTAGAGATTTCCGAAACGACCGGGACAGGAAACTCGCCCTCAGCCGCGTAGCGATCAAGCAGCTCCTGTTCCGGTACCGCACCATTGCATGTCACGAAATCGATCCTCCCCTCTCCGATGTATTTCTCGATGCCCGCGGCAAAGTCGTCGACGGCAAATCCGTCGGTGTGGCCGCGCTTCGTCATCAAATTGCAGTTATAGACGACTTTTGCCTTCGATCGACGAATGGCCTCAGCAACGCCTTGAACCAGCAGAGTCGGCAAAATACTGCAGTAATAGTTCCCTGGCCCGATCACGACGCAGTCGGCAGCCTCGATCGCCTCGATCGCTTTCGGGTTGGCGTAGACGTCGGGTTCGAGGCGTAGCTCCGGATCTTTCGGGAGTGCGGCCATTTCAATAGCGTATTGTCCGCGCACGCACACCTCGCCGCGACCGCTGACGAGCCGCGCGTTTTGCGTCGTAACAGGAATCACCGTCCCGCGCGTCGCGAGCACCATGCCCGCCACGCGCACAGCTTCGTCGAAGTTGCCCGTGATTTTTTCAAGCGCCGAAAGAAAGATGTTGCCGAAGTTATGTCCCTTCAAACCGCCCGCGTCAAACCGATAATTGAAAAGTTCGCGGACGATCGTATCCGCCTCCGAGATGGCGACGAGGCACTGACGGACGTCGCCGGGAGGCAGCACGCCGAGCTCGTCGCGAAGAACACCCGTCGATCCGCCATCATCGGCCATGGAAACGATGGCGGTGAGTTTGACCGGGTACTTCTTAAGACCCGTCAGCAGCGTGTATTGCCCGGTACCGCCTCCAATCGTGACAATGGATTTCATACGACGACGTTATTCGACAGTGACCGATTTGGCAAGATTGCGCGGACGATCGACGTCTAACCCCTTCGCGACAGCAGTTTCGTAGGCCAAAAGCTGCAAGGGAATGACGGAGAGGATTGGTTGGACGAGCGGATGTGTCTTCGGGATCTGCAGCGCGGCGTCCGCGGCGCGCCCGATGTTTTTGAAACCTTCCGGCGTCGTAATGACGTAATTTTTCGCTCCTCGCGCCCGGACCTCGTCTAGGTTGCTTTTGACCTTTTCAAACACGGCATCAAGCGGGGCGAGGGCAATGATCGGAAACCCCGGTTCGACCATGGCGATCGGTCCGTGTTTCATCTCGCCGGAAGCGTAGCCTTCGGCGTGAATATAGGATACTTCCTTGAGCTTCAAGGCACCCTCGAGCGCGATCGGATGATGCAGCGTCCGCCCGAGGTACATGGCATGAGGCTTTCCTGCCAGTTCGGCGGCCCAAGACGCGATCTCCGGTCGCTGTTCCAGAACCGAAGCGATATCCGCCGGTAGCGCCTCGATTGCCGAACCAAGCTCCGCTGCCTCTTTCGAGGACAGACCCCGCTCACGACCAAGCGCGAGCGCAAAGAGCAGAAACACCGTGAGCTGGGAAACGAAGGCTTTGGTCGACGCGACGCCGATCTCTGGGCCAGCATGATTGTAAATACCGGCGTCGACTTCTCGAGCGATCGTCGATCCGACAGCGTTCACAATCCCCATCGTCAGCAAACCGGCACTCTTCGCCAGACGGAGCGCTCCAAGCGTATCCGCTGTTTCACCGGATTGGCTGACGGCAAGGATAGCCGTGCGGCTTGGCATGACCGGCACGCGATAGCGGTATTCCGAAGCCAAATCGACGCTGACCGGTATGCGCGCCAGCCGTTCAATCATCTGCGCGCCAACGAGTCCTGCGTAGTACGCGGAACCGCAGGCAACGATCTGAATCCGGCGAATGTCTTTGAGCGACGCGCGCAGATCGTTGAATACTCCGAGCGTCACATGGCCGTTTTCGGAAAGCCGACCGCGCGTGGCCGCACGCACGGTTTCAGGCTGCTCGTGCATTTCTTTCAGCATGTAATGCGCGAACCCGCCTTTCTCGATTTCTTTTTCCGACCACTGGATCGATTGCGTACGCTTATCGACCGGTGCGGCTTGCTGCGTCGTCACGTAGACTCCAGAGACGTCCAGCCTGGCCATCTCTCCGTCATCAAGATAGATCACGTCGCGCGTCGTACCAATCAACGCCGACGGATCGGAAGCCACGAGCATCTCCCCTGCCCCGACGCCGATCACGATTGGGCTTCCGAGCCGGGCGGCAACGATTTCGCGAGGGTGATCGGCGTGCAGCACGGCGATGCCGTACGTGCCGCGCAAGTGGCGCAGCGCCGCGCGCACGGCTTCCGACAAGTCGGTGTCGTGATATTCTTCGATCAAATGCGCGAGCACTTCCGTATCCGTTTCCGAAGCGAACACGTGCCCGCTTTTTTCGAGCCAAAGTTTCAGTTCGGAAAAATTCTCAATAATCCCGTTGTGCACGACGGCGATCTTGCCCGCACAATCCGCGTGCGGATGCGCGTTCACTTCCGTCGGAGCGCCGTGCGTCGCCCACCGCGTGTGCGCGATACCGATTGTCGCTTCGGCGTCCGCGAGCGACTCCGCGCGCTCAACAAGGCGATCGATGCGCCCCGCCGATTTAACGATGCGCATCCCCGTCGCGGCCGGCGTCGCGAGCCCCGCCGAGTCGTATCCTCGATACTCAAGAGATCTGAGCCCGCGAAGCAGGATCGGCAGGGCAGGGCGCGTTCCAATGTAACCGATAATGCCGCACATATGGATCCAACGTACCTGCTCCACCGTCCTTTTTCAATCAAAGAAAAAACCGGCTACTCAAGCCGGGTCCCGGGGGCGTAGATATCCCCCGCGTGAAACTTCACGTTACTTCCGAAAAAACAGCCGTTTCCAGCGATCAAACCGAGCTCGCGCTGCCCGGTTTCGAAGCAATGGCCGTGCGGCAAGCGCGCCGGAACGGTGCCGCGTGCAAGGCAATGGGGCGTGATCAGGTGCCCGCACAGCTCCACGTCCCAACCAAGCAAGCTGTCCCGTACCGTGTTGCGATTCAAGAGACGGACGCCGGGAAAAAGGATCGAACGTCGCACGTACGACTGATGTCCAATCAGAGACCCGCGCGAAATAATCGCCGATCCGACGATCATTGACCCCGACTCGATTACGACACCCTCGTCGATCACGACGCGCCCTTCAATGCGCACGTGAGGTCCGATACGAACCGATTCGGCGATGAGCGTCTCTCCGGGATCCCCGATTGAAACAGCATCCAAACCCTCGGACACGCTGCCACGATACGGTTCAACCCGGGCAAGCATGGATCCCAGATAGAACGGCAGGTATTCGAGCGCTTTCCAGACGGGTTCGCCGCGACCAAAGACTGCCGCATGCGAAAACGCCTTGAGATTGAAGGAAAATTCGGGGCCGGGAAGGGGCATACGGCACCTCCGCCGCAACCCTAGCAAGGCCGCGGCAAGAGCGAAAGTGGACAACTAAAAAATCCGGATTGCGTCCGGATTTATTCCATGTGCGTGATCCACCACTGCATCGCCTCCTCCGGATTGTCCGTGAGGTCGAAGTGATAGATCCATCGTCGTTGATACCCGTCAATGACGAGTTCCGCGTAGGACGTCGAGAGGTCGAGCAAATCCTTGTCCTCGAAGACGAGCCTGAACTCTCTCGCGAACAACGGAAAGTCGTTCTGGACCTCTTCCACGTAGGTGTATTGACTGACGGTTCCCTCGGCCCTGTTGCGCACGACGAGGTACGGTTGTCGATGCGCGCCGGTGATTGAAACGGAAAGATCGACGAGTGCGTACGTGGAGTGCAGTTGACCGGGCACTTTCCGACCGCCGGGCAACTCGAGCGTGTACGCGTACGCCATGTCGACCAGCTCATCCTTGAAGTTGCTGTACAGGAGACATTGGAAGACCAGTCGGCCTCGCGTCGCAAGGTTCGGGACAATTTCGCAGTACTCACCGAGCACGTTCAGAGCCATCGGCCGACGATGCGGTCCAATGATCGTGTGCGCAGTTTGCTGTGAACGCGTCTCCTTGCGCTTGATGACCAGATACTGAGGAGCGCGACCCGTTTCCGGATCGTCCTTGGTCTGGTCATGCAAGGGGTTCAGTACCGTGCCACGCGCGCGAAACGTGTTGGGGCCGCAGGCGGTCAGCAGGACAACAAAGCTAAGGACGGGCCAAAGAACACGGGTGATGCGCATAGTGCCCTCCTCGGGAAACGAGCTAAAATAACCTTACGTGAGGGTCCGCGGCTTGGCAACTTTTTGCTCAAAAGAAAAACCCCGACGCGCGTCGGGGGCTTCAATCCTTCTTTCTGGGGTTGATATCCATCTCACCCCCGATATCGAACGTGTCGACGCCGCGCTGCCCGGTATCGGGCTTCTCGCGATCGTCGCCGTTCGGCATTTCGTATCCGGGCTTCGGAGTCTCGTTGCGATCATCCGGTTCGGGATTCTCGAGCGGGTCGTCGGCGGGAACGCGAGGCTGTTCCTCCTCCTGGCGGCGACGCTTCTCTTCTTCCCTTTTCTGGATGATATCAATGATCCATGGGTCGAGCATGTGCGCCTCCATTGGTGGAACGTCTGGTCATACTGACCTTATCAGCCGATCGAAGAATCGCCAAGAGCTTATGACCTTGGCATTTCAGAACGCGCCTGATAGAGCGCTTTCATAGCCTCTTTGTAGGCTTTTATAAGATCGGGCACTTGCGATTCAAGAAGAGCGAATCCCTCATCGACGCTGCCCGCCGCGATCAGGTCGTGTGCCTGACGATACGCAGCCTTTAAATCTCCAAGCGCCTTTTCCGCGTCGGCAATTTTTGGCGCGAGCGTTTCATTGTCGCCGGCGAGTTTTTTCAACGTCGCGATCTGATGATCGTATCCTCGCATCTGCTTTTCGAGCGCCAAGAATTTCTTCGGCGCGTTTTTTTGTTTCTCAATAGCGCCGAGGCCCGTCTTGAGCTGCGTCGCGACGGATTCCATGGAGGCCTGCACGTCACCGAGAGCCTGCGCGTCGTCCGGAGTGGCGGCTGCTTTCAAATCTTCAACAAGCGCTTCTCCAGACGCGAGCGAATCCTTAAGTCCTGGCGGAGCCTGCATGCCCTTTTTTTCGAGCTGAGCGATTTTCGCTTTGATCGCCGCAAGATTTCGAGAGAATTCTCCAATGCGCTTTTTAGCGATCTCAAGACTCTTCTTCGCCTTAAGATCAGCCCTCATCGCTTCTTCCGAGGAGGACGCGGAGCGCGTTTCACGTTTTTCCAGTTTCTTTAAGCGGTCATCATCTTTTTCCTCGCGCTCCGGCAGACCGAGCTGCGGAGCAAGCGAGCAGCGGGAGATACACTCTTTCGTCCGAACTTCGCAGCGATCATGTTGCTGCTCGGACGTGCCGCTCGCCGATGACGTCGAGCATTTCTGGGCTTCTTCGGAACAGCGCTGCAGACAGCGCTCGACACCGGAGACGACGGGCGCGCCTGTTGCGCTCGGCGTCGGACGAGTGGGCTCGGCCGCCAAAAGCGCGATCGGAGCCGCCGCGAGCAGTGCGACGTTCAAGACGGCCATCCAGGCGATGAACGAGTGGATGGGCCGATCATACTTCTTCCAAAAAGGAAGTTTCGGCGGCACCTGAATCGCTTCGCACACGCATGTTCCGCCCTCGCACTGACACGTCGGCATACTTTTTTGTTTTACGTTTCTCCTTTTTTTGAAAACAAAACGGACCTGCGCAATAGAAAACCAGGTCCGTCCAATAACGTCTTGAGGTGGAAGGATCTGGCTTTTCTTACTGAATACAGTCTATCATTTTTTTTGACTTTGATCAAGAGCAGAAAAACTTTTGAAAATGAAGAACCGCCTGCGTGAGACGCGAGGCGGTTCGGAGATCGAGCAGAGGAGCCCTCATGATGCCCGTAGGAACGGCATCGGGGCGGGCGATGCGCCGTCGTGCGAATGCGGTCGTCGCGCGGCGTGCCGAAGCGGCAGCCATGACCGTCCATTCGCCGGCAATCGCGCCCGGCCCGGTATGAAGACCCTCTCTTCCGCGCAGTACGAGCCCGGGGCCATACTCTTTGCCCTAGCGGGACTGGCGGCGTCGTCGGTCGACGGCCGCACTCGTATGCGCGGGTGGGGGGGGTGAAACTGACCTTTACTACAGGAACCCGGCCTTC
>CAZKMF010000006.1:0-2639 GCA_964553975.1 uncultured Gammaproteobacteria bacterium
CTACGGATTCGAAGTCGGTAATTCGATGACAGATCTCCTGTTTGGTTTGATCGAGATCGTTCTTTTGGAATGTGCGGTAATGGCTGCGGCCCGCGGGGAAACGATGATCGCTATTTTCTATTTCAGCCTTCCGCTTTTGACCGAAACGATTTGGGCGCTCGTGTGGAGATTTTTCGGAGCTTGGATGCGCACGAATCGCGCGCGCGTCACGTTCATGGAACAACAGCTGGAGTCGACGATCTTCCTGAATCTTGGAACCGCTGCGGCGATCGGCGCATTGATCGTGAACGCTCCAACGCTCACGGTCGCCGAGCAAGTCGGCGTGTTCGCGATTATCTATGCTCTGCACGCCGTGCTCGCCTCCTATTGGGAATTGGTCGACATTCGTCTAGCGTAGCTCTTTACAGCCGCAGTATCGCCCTTTATAGTTCGTCCGTTCAGGGCGCCGTCGCCAAGTGGTAAGGCAAGGGTCTGCAAAACCCTCATCAGCGGTTCAAATCCGCTCGGCGCCTCCACCCCATATCGCTTAAGCCGCGCTTGAGCTCTGCGGGGTTGATCTCAGAAAAACGCCCGGTCCGCCTGGGCGTTTTTCGTTACCTGGCTTGACGAAGAGGGAGTTTTAGACTAAGTTGTCGCATCCGGCGAATCTTCGTCGGCGCTCCTTTGAACCTCGCGAGGTGCATCATGACGGATACGAAATCGCGCTCTGCCGTGACGCTTTCCGGCCCGCAGTTGGGCATCATCCTGTTCGTGACCATGATCGTGCTCCTGATGCTCGCGATGCTCGTGAAGCAGCATCGCCACCGGGAGCGCCACGTGACCGACAGGGACATGGTGATCTCGCTCGCCAAGTCGCACCCCGACGTCAGGATCCGCAAGGACCTGATCGCGGCGGTGGCGGCCGGCGAGCTCGACATCGGCGCGTCTGACTTGCGTGGACATCGGGAAGGCCAATTCTCGACGGCCAGCGGCAAGCCGAAGATCACGGTCGACACGACGCTCCTCGTGGCCTCGGACACGCGTCCGGGACTCGAGACGCTGTTCGCCGTGCTCACGCACGAGTACGCGCACTATCTCCAGTGGCTGAAGCTGCCGGCGATGCGCGAGCTGCACGCCCGCTACGACTCCGATACCAACCTGACGGACGCACAGTGCGTCCTGAAGATCGCGGTCGAAGACGAAGCGTACGGTATCGCGTGCCAAGCGGCGTATCGCTACAAGTGGAACGCGGCGATTGAGTCGCAATGCGACGGCATCGGCCTCAGCTTCCGCGCCAAGCAGTTCTTGTCCGGGTCGAACGATTTGCCCGAGTGCGTTGCCGTCTGGCAGTCGCTCGTGGCGCAGACGATCGTCACTCCCGTCCGCCTTCCTTCCGGCAACGTGCCGCAAGCGGAGGAGGAACGGCCGAGCTTCGAGATGCGGACCACGCGGCTCGAGCCCCCGGCGGTGACGCAGTGACGGCTCGACCGACGACTTCCCGCGTCTTGTGGGACGGAGCGGTCGCTGTCGACTGCTTCGGAAGAAGCAGCGGGAACTGGGCGTTGAAGGGCTACGAGCGGTCGGAATCCGAAGCGTACAACCCCGGCATCGGCCGGAAGATCGAAGCGCTTCTGAGGACGCACCGCATCGGTCGCCTCTACATGCCCTCGCCCCACCAGTTCAATGCGAAGCTCGCGTGTCCGACGGAACTTCGTGTTCCGTGGAAGGACGGCCAGATCTTTCGTGGCGTGGACGCCGAAGGTGTCTTGCTCGACAAGATCGCGGACGCCTGCGGCATCGCCTCGAGCGACTGTCCAACGATCGTCGCTCGTAACCCATTGACGGGTCTCGTGATCGCGGCGCATGCCGGACGCGAGAGTCTCTACGATGCCGACAATCTCTTCCGGGGATTCGCACCGCGCCGACACACGTCGGTCGTCGACGCGATCGTCGAGACGTTGAGCGGTGGCGACGTGCGCATGGTAGGAAGCATTCAGGCGTACGTCGCCTGTGGCATCTGCCAAGCGAACTTCAGTCACCCCTACGACGCCTCGGCGCTCGGCGAACGAAACAAGAAGATGTGCGAACACCTGAAGGATGCCTGGGGCCAGGCCGTGGCCGTGCACGGGCACATCTCGCTGTTCGAGCTCATCACCCGCCAGTTCGAAGCGAAAGGCGTCCATCCCAGCCACGTGCGCTGGGACCAGACGGACACCTTCAGCGACAAGGAGGGCGGGGTGCACCAGTGGCACTCGCACCGTCGCGATCAGAACGGCGAACGCAACTTCGTCCTCGTCACGAGGCGCTTCTAGACCTGCAACGCGCAGGTCTTTTTTCTTGCCCGAACGCCATTTTTTTGACAGGATAGACCCATGAAAAACCGCTTCGTCATCATCGACGGCAACGCCGTCTTGCACCGCGCTTGGCACGCCATGCCGCCGCTTTCCACCAAAGACGGCCGCGTCGTTTCGGCCGCGTACGGCTTCACCGTCATGTTGATGAAAGTGTTGAAGGATTTGAAGCCCACGCATCTCGCGGTGACGTTCGATTTGCCCGGCGCCACGTTTCGTCATGAGGCATACGAAGAATACAAAGCGCAGCGCGTGAAGCAGCCGGACGAGCTCTACGCCCAGATTCCGATGGTGAAAGAAGTGCTCGAC
>CAZKMF010000007.1:0-7622 GCA_964553975.1 uncultured Gammaproteobacteria bacterium
ATCTCTGTCGCTCGACTCCTGCATGAATCTCGTCGAAACCCTCAAACGTCAGGGGTTGCCGTCGGTTTCCGACCTGATGGTTCTCGTCCAGTGTCTCGCCGAGACGGATGCCACGTACACGCCTCTTCTCCCGAAAAGCAAAGGGGCTGACCGGGGCTGGCCACGAACCCTCGCGCCAAAGGTCGGTCACGGCATCCTTGACGAACTGGAGTACGGTGCCGGCGTCGACGGGTTCGAGAAGCGATGCAAGCGCGCTCTCGTGCTGCTGGATTGGATCGCCGGCGTCGGCATGACCGATATCGAGCGCCGATACACGGCGACTCCGTTCTTCGCCGTCTCATCGGGGACCGTTCGCTCATTCGCCGACAACGTGCGCTTCCATCTGCAATCCGCCGGCGAGATCGCCCGTGCGCTCTTTGATACGCAGCCCTTCCCGGATAGCGACTTCAAGGTGCTGCTTGAGCGTCTCGAGCGTGGGCTCCCGCGCGAGCTTCTTGAACTGGCGCGCCGCGCACCGGCGCTCACGCGCGAGGAAGTCCTCGCGCTTCACTTCGGCGGCGTGTCCACGATCGAGGCAGCAGCGAAGGCTACCGACTCCGTCCTCATCGAGTTCCTCGGCGACAAGGCGAGGATGCTCATGCTGCGGGAGGCCGTCCCGTCAGCGACGGCCGTACCGGTGCCCTCGGCGACCGCGGTCGCGCAGACGACGATCTGAGGTACTGATGACCGCTCATCCGCTCTTCGTCTTCTTCCCAGCGTTGCCGCTCGCACGGACTCTCGACTTCGGGGAGTGGCTCGTCGGCCATCCCACATACGAGGTCGCGTGGCGCCCCGACCCGTTCAGGGCCCGCGCCCAAGCTCTCCGCGCTTCTTTCTCGTCGCAGACCCGCAGCTTCCGCGAAGGGGCGGTGCTTTGGCACCGCGATCGCGGAGTCGACGGAACAGCGCCGTCCGCAGACGCGCTGCGGTCGATTCATGCTGCGACCACGTTCGCGATGCTCAACGCGAACGACCACGTGGTCAAGGGCCCGAACGCCGGCCACTTCCTCGCGACGACAGAGAACGCGGCGCTGTATGTTCAACCCATCGACGAGGACCGGGGGTGGATCACGCACCGCGGCGGCGGACTGCTCCGCGAGGTTCTCTCGGGCGGCTGGAAGATCGGGGAGCAGCCTCCTCCGCTGCCCGATGCATGCGTCCCACTTCTACAGCCCCGCCCTGTCTCGAAGCATCTCGCGAGGGCCGTCTTTGATTGCCTCACCGGACCGAGCCCTGATGCCGCCCGCGTGGCGATCGCATTGGAGTGGCACAGTGCAGCGCTTGCGAACTCCGACGCCGTTTCGTGGCAGCATCGATTCATCGCTCTCAAGACGGCGTTCGAGGCCTTGACCGGTACGAGCAAGTCCCACGAGAACGCAGCTCGACTCCGGCAGCTCTTCGCCAGTGCCACCACGGCGCACCAGGCACACCTGCCATGGGCGGGCCTGTTGTGGTCGCCGCGAGAGCGCACAGATATTCCGTACTCGTATCAAGCCCAGGGAAAGACCGTTCATACGCAACTGACCGAGTTCGAACACTGGTTCATGGCGTTCGCCGAAGTCAGGAATTCAGTCATCCACGAGGGCAGGTTGTCGGCGTCTGCATACGTTGCGCCGGCCCAGAGACCGCTCTCTCGATACGCAGGGTCTCTCTTTTGGACCGCGGAGCGAGTGCTCCGAGAAGCCATCAAGGCCATCTTGGGGGCGCCCGTGCTGCTGTGTGGCCTGCTTGCGGACATCGCGCTATGGCAACCGGTGGCGGATGCAATCAATGCACGCAGGGACGAAAGCGATGCGGTAGCATCGTCTCCGTCGCCGGCTCCGGACGGCGCCGCTGTCCCACAGCGGTCGCTTGCGGTCCTACTCGGAGCGCTGAAGGCCACGGCCGCCAATACCGTGCTGATCGAGCGAGGATATGTCGACAGCGAGCCCGACGAAGACGGCACGCCATCCTTTGTGAATCGCGCCGGGTGGGGCGCGAAGGCCAACGGCAACGAACTCTTGATCACCAAGGCCGAGCGCGACTTGCTCGTCGCGGCCGGCGCTGAAGACGAGCTACCCGAGTCCTATAGGGCGTGTGAGTAGCCACAGCTTCGGAGTCGATGGAAGGATCCAGCATGGAACTTGTCCAGGGCGGTGCGTTTAGGCACTACTTGTTCGAGCACCCGCTCTCGTACGCCGAGTGCGAACGAAAGCTCGGCATCTTGCGGCGGCTCCTGCGTCGACAGGCCGACGGCACGATCGCGGCGCTCACCGAGACCAGAATCGAGCAGTCGTTCAACGAGCAGCTCTTTGCCCAGTTCTTCGACTACCGCACGCTGCTCCAGCACGGGGCGGGCGACTATCACTTGTACGCCCACAAACGGCACGAGTCCGACCGCGTTGACGACTTTTGCCTTGGGTTCTACTCGCCGCGAGGCAGTCTTCCGCTGGCTTCGTGCGAGCTCAAAGGGCCCGGCACCGACCTCGATGCGCCCCAGTCGTCCAAGTACGGCTATGTCTCGCCGGTGGAACAGGCGTTCCGAGCAGTGGAAGGCTCCGCATCCGTGCAGTGGGTGCTTGTCAGCAACTTCGACGAGCTCCGCCTCTATCGGGTGAGCGACGCGCTTCGCTACGGAGTCGTCTTCCTCTCGGACATCGTCAGCCACGCCGACGTGCGCGGCGCGTACGCGCTGTTCGGCCTTCCGCACCTTCTCGGCGCTGCGGGACAGCCGTCTCCACTTCTGCGTTTCATCAACGGAGGTTCCCCCGTGCTCCTGCCACCCAAGCCGCCCTACGTCCGCATCGTCCACGAGGCCCGAGCCCCGACGCCCGTGTCCGAGGCGAGCCTTCACAAGATGGATGACGCGCTCTCCGCCGCCATCAGGCATGCGCACGATCAGGACTGGAACTGGCCGCGCATTCGCGTCAACGCGGACTTTGCGCTCGAGGAGGACCGGCTCGCAGTGACAACGTTCACGGACAAGGGGTTGATCTCCCGCCTCGACTATTCGCGCAGCGGCGTTCTTCGCCTCCAAGAGTATCTGCGGTACGACGACTTGCCGACCATCAACGGCGTCGAGATGACCCAGGCGCCCGTCGACGAGATCGCGCGGACCATCGGGCTCTTCGCACGCTTTGCCGGAAAGACGTTGTGCCCCGTGTTTTCTTCGACCGCGGACCTTCAGTGGACGATACATGATGCTCGGCATCTGCGGCTCGTCGCGTCTCCGTCCTGGGTCCGTTGGCCGGCGCAGGTGGAGATGAGTACGAAGAACGAAACATGCACGACGCCGGAGCGGGACTGGACGATCGATAATCTGTCCGATTCGTATCTCGCCGGCGAACTCACGAGGGCAGTGCGCGAATTGCTTTACCCGTTCACTAAGCCTAATCAGGATAGCCGTTCACTGCGCATCAATCCTGTGGACGTCGAAACGATGGAGAGGTTCGTAGCGGCCCTGCCCAAGTAGGATGCTCGTCCACTATGAGCGCCGCGCGACCTCGCCGCATGAGGACACTCGAAGCTACTTGCAGAGCTCGTCGTGCTTCGCCATGATGAGTTCTACGAGTGTTTTGGTCCACGTCGCGGCGTACGCTTCCTTGAAGTCCTCATCAACGAACAAGTTGCTCTAGAACCGCACGATCGATTGTTCGCGGCACGCAAGGGGGGCTTTCGTCGGCGGTCTGACTCGTCCCCGACCCAGTCGGGTGGTGTCCCGGACGAGCTGTTGACCGCCGGTTGCCCAGCATTCATGTGAGCAGGTCCTGTTCGCTAGCATTTACAGGCTATTCGTTGATGTGCGCTTTTGGGCTGGCGTTGGCGGTTGGCGCTCGATTTCTGGCCAATGTTGGCCAAGAGTACAAGGTGTTCGTTTCCGTCAAGCGCTTCTTGGAGTCGCGCAGGAAGTAGAGCTTGGCTTTGCGAACCTTGGCTTGCTTGATCGGCTCGATCTTATCGAGCGAAGGCATGTTCATCGGGAAAATCTTCTCGACACCGACGCCGTTGGACACCTTGCGGACCGTGATGGTCTTCGAGATGCCGGCGCCGCGAACCTTGAGGACCATGCCCTCGAAGATCTGGATGCGCTCCTTCTCTTCGCCCTTCGGGGTGGTTTCCTTGATTTTCTGGTGAACCCGAACGGTCATTCCAGGCTTAATTTCCATAGGTGACAAGTGATGCGATCAGTTCGGCCACCTCTTCAGGGGCGTACCGATCCGTTTGAATGACCGCATCATAGTATGCGGGGGAGGAGGTGTCAAGGCCGTAGAGGGCCTTGAGCCGCTTGGCGACTTCCCGCTCCCTTTGCTGGGTCGTTTTAAGGGCAGAGGCAACCGAGATACCGTCCCGTTTGGCCACGCGCCGCGCGCTTTCCTTAGGGTCGACGGTCAGGAAGATCTTGATCGCGGCAATGCGCTGTTTTTTGGCCAGATAGGCCGAGGCGCGGCCATCCAGCACGACGTTGCCGGCTTTGGCGGCTTTCATCATGCGTTGGTCGAGCTCTTTGTCGAACTCGGGATGCGTGGCGGCATAGCGGCCGAGGTCGATCAGCGAGAGCTTGCGTTCCTTGGCGATCGCGCGGAACTGGTCACCGGCGCTGACGTGCTTCAGCTTGAAGCGTTTGGACGTCATTGTTGCGGCCGTCGATTTACCGCTGCCGGCCAGGCCGCAGATGATGACGACGAGCTTCTTACGCTTTGCCATGTTTCTTTCTTAACGTTTCCAAAATCGCGCTCAACTCCGGAGGAAGTTCCGAGTGATACTCGCGCCACTCGCCGGAGAGATCTTTGAAGCCGAGCGTGGCCGCGTGGAGGAAGAGACGCAGATTGCGCAGCGACGTCGTCTCGTGTTTCGACTGGGAGTAGAGATCGTCGCCGACGAGCGGATGACCGATTGATTTCATGTGCACGCGCACTTGGTGCATGCGGCCGGTTTCGGTGCGGACCTTCATGAGCGTTGCCTGCGGATAGCGCTCGAGCACGTCGTAATGCGTGCGGGCTTCTTTGTCGCCTTCTTGCGCCGCGGCGCGGGCCGACATGCGGCCTTTGCCCTTCTTGCGGCCGATCGGCGTTTCGATCAAGTCGAAATCCTTTGAAGGTTTGCCGTAGACGAGCGCCAGATATTCCTTCTTGATGTCGTGCGCTTGGAATTGCTTCTTGAGATGCGCGTACGCTTTTTTCGTCTTGGCCACGACCATAAGGCCGGACGCTTCGCGGTCCAAGCGGTGCACGATGCCGGGGCGTTCCTTGGCGTCACCGACACCTTTGATGCTCGGCGCGTGGTCCAGAAGGAAGTCGACGAGGGTCGACGTTTTCTGTGATGGCGCCGGATGCACGAGGAGGCCGGACGGCTTGTCGATCACGAGATAGTCGTCGGTTTCATCGACGACGCGCACGGTCGGAATATCCGACCTCGTCGCCTTGATCGAAGCCTTCGAGGCGAATTTCTCGATCTCGATGACGTCGCCCGCCTTCAAAATAAGGTGCGCTTTCGGCGCTTTTCCGTTTACCAAAATACGGCCTTCCTTGATGTGCCTTTGGAAAGCGCTGCGCGAGCGTTCTGAAAATTGCTGGACGAGCCAGGCGTCGAGACGTTCTCCGGCTTCGTGTTCTGGGACGACGATCTTCTTCATAGAGGAAGGATAATGGAAGAGGGGGAAAAAAGAAAATCGCCCTTTAGGGGGCGGTGGGCGAGAGGCCGATGGCCAGGAGGAGCTGGCAGAAGGTCAGCATGACTTCTTTCCGGGCGTCGGCGACCTCCACGGAATCGTCATGGCGATGTTCGATCGAGGCGAGCGCTTGGCTCAGCTTCCTGGGCAGGTTGTAGTTCCAACGCTGCCGGAGCCGGGGATCCCAGTCGATCACGTCGACGGGACACTCTTGCTGGAAACGTGCCAGCAACCATCGGATCTCCTGTGCATGCAGGGACTCCGTCGCTCCCAGGTACCCGTTGACGCGGGCCAGACGCAAGCGTTCACCAAACGTGCGGAGCATGAGCCTGAAGAGGTCGCGCACGGCAGTGACGTCGCTGAGCCAGGGGAACCAGCGGAAGAGGGTGCTGATCGGATGTCCGTCCTCGAGATCGAGGACGAAGGCAATGGTCTCGACCTTCGAAGGTTCAACGAACATCGGAACTCCTTACGTAACCCCTCTCGGGGAGGCGCCCATCTCGGACGACGCGTGACCTTATCGAAAATGATTCGAAATGTCAAGAGAACACCAAAAACATTGACAAAATTGGAAAAATGGGGTATTCTGGACGATAGAAATAAGCCAATCTTATGGCGATGAAGGAACCGAACATGCCTGAATCACTCCCCGAAAAAAGCGAACAGGAACGCGCCGACGAAATCGCCGCGCTGATCGCCGAGGAAGTCGAGAAGGGTCATATCGAAAACAAGCGCGTCGCGGGAAACCGCGTGGAAGACACTGCCATCAAGACGGTGGCGAAGGTCGTCGAAGAGACACTCCAGAAGCGCCTCGGAGAAGCGATGATTCTGGCCGACTCACCGGAAGCTGTTGAGACGATTCTCATCAATTCGGCCGTCGAGGCGATGCGCAAGGAACTCGGCGCGACCAAAGACTTTTCCGCTGGTGCCATCTTTGAAGACCCGGAACAAAGCCTCGATCCCGAGCAGATTTTCGATGACCCGGAGACGCGCAAGCAAAAGAAGACACGCATTGATCGCCTCCGCACGATCGTCGACCAAGACCTTCGTGCCCGCGTCATCGACGAAATGAAGAAAGCACTGGAAGCCGAAATGGATAAATCGGAGCTTCCTTCCGAAATCAGCAAGATCCACAAATTGCTTGAAGTCATCGAACACGTCGACGACAAGGCTGCTTGACCACAGAAACCGCCCTCCAGGGCGGTTTTGCGTTCTTGGCTGCCGCAAGGTTAAATAGAGAAACGTGGGCCCGTAGCTCAACGGTCAGAGCACCGAGCTTATACCTCGGCGGCTGATGGTTCGAATCCATCCGGGCCTACCAAACGACTTTTGCATGCAAACGCCCTACGATCTTCTCGATCCACTTTTTCTCGCCACCCGCGAGACTTTTCCGGGGGAAAAGACGTTTTACGAACTCGCGCGGCATTTTTTCGCGGGTGAAACGGCTGAGACGCGCGCTCGTACCATTTCCGATCTGCACGCGCAGGGCGGTGTGCTCGTGCACATGGCGAATCCTGAACAGCTCGACGATCTGTTCGCGCACATCCGCCGCGAAACGCGCGTGCGTTATCTTTCGACGACGTACTTGCACAAAGACATCCGCACATCGGTCTACGCGATCGGCCGCGGCACGGGTATTTTGCTCGACCCGGCGCGCGTGAAGATCGAGCACGTCTCCGTAAATGATTCAAAAAGCGAAACGGATCATGCGGGAAGATTGGTCGCGGAAAATGAGCAGCAAGTTTCGACGATCGAAGAACTGCACGCCGCGCTCGCTGCGCATCCTCGCGACGATTGGAACGAAATCAACGCCAGCTTCGAAGGTGCTTCGCCCATTCTCGGTTTTTTCGCGCTCGACGGCGTCATGTCGAAACTGTACGCCTCGGCCCTTTGGATCAAGGCGGATGGGCTGCTGCCGATCTTCACCTATAACAGG
>CAZKMF010000008.1:0-6516 GCA_964553975.1 uncultured Gammaproteobacteria bacterium
TTACGAAGCCAGCCTGGGGAAGAGAATTTCGCCTTTTTTGACGGACGCTCCCGGCGCGAGACCGCCCCAAGCCTGCGCCTCGGGCAGTATGACCGAAGACGGTTCGATCGAGAGCTGCGCCAGGACCTTTTCGGCGCCGGCCGGAATGATCGGCAGGAGCGCGGTTCCGATGTGGCGGAGCGCTTCGGCAATTTGGTACATGAACGGAGAAACGTCCGCGCCTTCCTTCGCCTTCTTAAACGGCGCTTCGACGTCGATCGCCTGGTTGACGGAGGTGACGTAGTGCTCGAGGACGCGCATCGCTTCATCAAAATGATAGGCGTCGAGCGCGGCTTCATAGGCTTTCCAAAACGCAGGCGTCTCGAAACGATCCTCGGTCATGGCTGGGGCTTTGCCTTCGCAATACTTCTCGACCATCGTGGCGGTACGCGCGGCCAGGTTGCCGATACCGTTGACGAGTTTAGAGGTGTACGTTTCTTCGAAATGCTTCTTGCTGTAGTCGCCGTCTTCGTAGGAAGGCAGCGCGCCGAGCAAGAAATAGCGGAGCGGATCGGTGCCGTAGGTCGCGACAAGGTCGTACGGATTCACGACGTTGCCGAGCGACTTCGACATTTTCTGTCCGTCGGCGGTGATGAAGCCGTGGATGAAAATTTGTTTCGAAAGCGGTACGCCCGCCGAAAGAAGCATGCCCTGCCACATGGCGGATTGCTGGCGAAGATTGTCTTTGCCGGCCACTTGGACGGAAGGCCAGAACTTCTCAAAATCGCCGGAGGCCGGCCAGCCGAGCGTCGAAATATAGTTCACAAGCGCGTCGAACCAGACGTACATGACGTGCGCTTCGTCGCCCGGTACCGGAATGCCCCACGGCATTTTTTCCTTGAGACGCGAAATGCTGAAGTCCTGGAGCCCGCCTTCGACGAACTTCGAAATTTCGTGGAGACGGCTCTCCGGCATCACGAACTGCGGGTTTTCCTTATAGTGCGTGAGGAGCGCTTCCTGATATTTCGACCAGCGGAAGAAATAGTTCTCCTCGTCGCGATTCTCGATTTCCAGTTTCGGGTGGATTGGGCATTTCCCCTCAACCAATTCCGAATCCGTTTTTTCGAGTTCGCAGCCGACGCAGTATTTCACTTGATACTGCTTCTTATAAATATCGCCGGCCGCGTCGCAACGCTTCCAGAATTCCTGCGCCGCTTCAATGTGATGCGCGTCGGTCGTGCGGATAAAATGCGTGTACGTCAAATTGAGAGCTTCCTTCAGGCCGTGGAACTTCGCGGCGTACTGATCGCAATACGTTTTCGGATCCATGCCCGCCTCCGTGGCGTTCTTCCAAATCTTCTGACCGTGCTCGTCGGTGCCGGTGTTAAAAACGACTTCCTCGCCTTTCAAGCGATGCCAGCGCGCGAGCACGTCGGCTTGGATGATTTCCAACGCGAAACCGATATGCGGATCGGCGTTGACGTACGGCAGTGTCGTCGTAATGGAGTAGGTGGGTTTCATGGCGATGCTGGTTTTTGGAAATGTTGGTAGTCGATCGGATCGGTCCAACGGCCGCCCCAGGTCCAGCCGCGAGCCTCGAGAAACTCGACGATAAAGGAGTCGGGGCCGATCGTGCCGGGTTTGCTCAGATCGTAGGTCGCACCCGCAGGCTCAATGCAGCCGTTGCGTATATACGGGTTGAGCGCGGGGTTCAGGTCGATTGCGCGGCCAAAGGCATGGTAGGACAGGCGGTCCGTTCCGGCAATTCTTCGGTAATTGAAGCCGGAAGAGTTGTCCGCGGCCATCATTTTTGCGTCATCCCAATCGAAGCGCGGATCGGACGCGGGCGTGACGCTCGTGAGCGGAAAGCGGCGTTCGTGCATTGCCTCAAAGAGCGCGCGCACGTCGCCCGCGACCTCGCGATGGACGATCATGATGCCTTGACGCGACTCCCCTGAAGGATCGACGTAGGGCACCGTCAGGGAAACTTGGGCGTCGAGAATGTCGGCAGGCGCTTCCGGATGGAAGACGAGCGCATCAGCGACCTTCGACTGCGATGACATACTCGCCTTTGATCGGTTCTGACTTCAAAAGTTCGCTCGCGTTCTTCATCTTTCCGTAGCGGACGGATTCGAACATCTTGGTAAGTTCGCGGCCGATGACGATCTTGCGCTCGCCGTCGCAAAGCGCGGAAAGCTCAACCATCGCTTTTTCGACGCGATGCGGGCTCTCAAAAAATACGGACGTGCGTTCTTCTTCGGCGATGATTTTCCAAAAGGCCGTGCGGCCCTTTTTGTGCGGAGGAAATCCATGGAAGACGTAGATGCCGGCCGGGAGACCGGAGACCGAAAGCAGCGTGGTTACGGCCGACGGACCGGGAATCGGCACGATTTTGACTTCCGCTCCGGCCTCGCGCACGAGTTCGGTGACGAAGCGGGCGCCCGGATCCGAAACGCCAGGCGTGCCGGCATCAGAGACGAGCGCCATCGTCTCCCCCGCCGCGATGCGCGCGACGAGTGAACGGAGTTTCGTCGGTCCGGTGTATTCGTGATAGCTCGTCGTCGGTGATTTGATGTCGAAGTGCGTCAAAAGTTTCCGCGTGACGCGCGTGTCTTCGCAGAGCACAAGCTGCGCTTCGCTCAGTGCAGCGAGCGCGCGCGGGCTCAGGTCTCCCAAATTGCCGATCGGCGTCGCGATGACGTACAGCGTTCCCATATAAGCTCAGCCTAAAGAAAAAACCCTCGGGTGTCGAGGGGCGGCCGTGCAGGAAGAGGTTCAGGCAGGAGCGGCGACAAGGATCATCTCGCCCGGAACACCGGAAAGCACGATGGCTTCTTTGCGGGCGCGCAGTTCGCTCAGGAGCACTTCTGCCATCTGGGCGATCGCGATCGAGGCGTAGAAGCTGTCGAGACGGGCGCGCCGCGCAAGCTTCTCCTTGTCCGTGCCCGTGCAGAGCGCGATCAGCATCGCTTGATCGACCTGGCATCGACCGTCCGCATCGCGTGGCAATGCGTGCAGGAGGATCTCCGCGAGGCCGCGCAGGCGCAAGGTCCAGAGATTCTCGATGTCATGCGGGGTGAGCGCGTAGCCTTCGGGCAAGCCGCCGCCACCTCTCGCCAACTCCTCCAGCAGCGACGTTCCGAGCGTGTGGTTGGCCGCATCGACGACGACCGGGTATGTTCCCGTGACGAGTTGATCGATGAGCCATTGCTTCGCACTCTTTGTCATTCACCCACTCCCTTTTTGTGCTGGCACGACGCTACCACGAAACTTCGCGGATGTCAATGAGTTCTTCTTCGCGTAACGCGCCGTCAATCAGTTTTTCGACGTCGAGTTTCTTCTCGTCTTCGGCAACGAGAAGCTCGCGTGATTTCGTGGCCGGGTGCGGCGGCATGAAGAGCGAGCAGCAGTCGGAATGTGGCAAGATCGACAGATCGTAGGTGCCGATTTTCCGGGCGCGGTCCATGATTTCTTCCTTATCCATGCCGATCAGGGGGCGGAGCACCGGCAGTGTCGTGACAGCTTCGATCGTGCGCATGTTCTCGACGGTTTGTGAGGCGACCTGGCCGAGCGATTCACCCGTGACGAGTCCGCTCGCGTTTTCGCGCTCGGCCAAACGTTCGGCGATGCGGAACATCATCCGGCGATACAAAATGACGCGATACTGCGGGTTGCAGACGGCGGCGATTTCTTCCTGAATCGGCGTGAGGTTGATCAGCGAAAGAAAGGCGCGCATGCCGGTGCGGTTCAGCACCTTGGCGAGATCTTTGACGATGTCGATCGAAGCGCGATCGGTGTAGGGAAAATTGTGGAAGTGGACGTAGTGAAGCGGCGCGCCGCGGCGGGCCATCATCCACGAGGCGACTGGCGAGTCGATGCCGCCCGAAAGCAGCGAGATGAGTTTGCCGCTCGTGCCGAGGGGGAGGCCGCCTGCGCCCTTGATTTTTTCGTCAGACACAAACGCGCCGTCATCCGTCACTTCAATCCAGCAGGTGTGATCGGGGTTGTGAAGATCAACTTTCAAATTTGGATTCGCAAGCAAGATCGCTTCACCTGCCAACGCCGAGAGATCCTGCGAAGTCGTGAGAAAGCGTTTATTGGGACGGCGGGCCGTGACACGGAAGGTGCCCGTTTTGGAAACGAAACGCGCGGCCGCTTCACGAATGATGTCTTGCACGTCGAGTCCGACGTGGGCGCAGGGATAGACTGTGGCGATGCCGGCGATCATCTTCAAACGCTGCAACACAGCGTCGGCGTTTGCGTCCTCCGCTTCGACGCGAATCAAACCCGTGCGGCGTAGCACGTTCTTCACCGACAAACCTTTGAGCTGCGTTTTGATATTCGAAACCAGCCGCTCTTCGAAGTATTCGCGGTTGCGTCCTTTAATACCGAGTTCCGCGTAGTGGACGATGAAGGTCATTTCCAATGGGTACGGAGCCAATCCCCCGCCTGAGCGGGATCAGTGACACTACCCTTTGCTTGCGCTTCGAGCAAGAGGTCGAGCGCGCGGCCGACGTCCGGACCCGGCGTGAGACCGAGAAGCTGCATCACCGCTTCGCCTTCCAAAAACGGCTTCAACCCCAGTTCCTTATAAAGAGCGACGTCGCCACCGGCGATAAGGCGGCGCACGAAGGCGGCATCAATGCCCGTGCCGGCCGAGGCGCAACGCAGGCGTTCGACCAGATCCGCGGCTTTTTCCGGACCGAGATCGGCGATCGACAGGCCGAAGATCACCCGCGCGGGAAGCAGACCTCCACCCACGATGCGCGCGACGTCATTTTTCGTGAGGCGCTCGAGCGCCAGACGTGTATGTTCCGGCCATTCGGGAAGTTCGGGCGCGAGCATGGTTGTGAGCCCCGCCTCCTGCCACAAATCGATCGCGCGCACGGGATCGGCTTCAAAGGCTTTGAGAAGTTCACGAGAGACAAGTTCGTACGGCACGAGACGCTGGCCGTCGCGCTCGTCGTTGACGCGCGGCGCGAGCAACCGCATGGCCTTCCACGTTTCCCATTCGATCTCGAAGTTGAGCTGCGTAGCGAAACGCAAGCCGCGCAAGATGCGCGTGTAGTCTTCGCCAAAACGTTTCTCCGCGTCGCCGACGGCGCGGATGGTTTTGCTTGCCAGATCTTTTTGTCCGTCGTACGGATCAAGAAGACGATCGCTCGCCGCTTCCCAAGCCATGGCGTTGATCGTGAAATCACGTCGGCCCAAATCTTCTTCGATCGGCATTTCGAAATCGGATTCCGTTTCGACGTCGCGATAGCCGCCCGTGCCGGCCGCGCGTTCGCGTCTTGGCAGCGCGATATCGAGGCGTACGCTGTCGTCGTTCGAAACGAATTTCAACACGCCGAAGGTGCGACCGACGGCATCAACGGAACCGCGCGCTTCGAGAAAGGCAATGACGTCTTTAAAAGGTACTCCGGCGACGAGCGCGTCGATGTCGTGCACGCCGCGACCAAGCAACGCGTCGCGCACGGCGCCGCCGACGACAAACCAGCGCGAACCGGGCAGTTCGGCGTTCCAGCGTTCCAAGAGTGCCTTTAAAGGATGTGTTTCGAACATATATCGCCACTCTAACACTGCGGAGATAAAAGAAAAACGCTTCGACGGAGGTCGAAGCGCCGGTGCTACGAGAGTGCGGCGAGAATGGCGGCGCGCATGTCGTCGGCGGTCTGAAACCGATCTTCACGACGCTTCGCAAGCGCGCGATAGACGACGTCTTGCAGCGCCTGCGGAATATTTCCGTTCGGCGCCGCATGGTCGAACGACTCGGGTTTGGCGTGGACGTGACGCAAGAGCATCTGCCGAGGTTTCCCGCCCGACGGGTACGGCCCCTTCCCCACGAGCATCTCGTAGAGCACGACGCCGCAGGCGTAGAGATCGACGCGCGCGTCCTGGTCTTCGTATCCCTGGCATTGCTCGGGCGCCATGTGCGACGGCGTGCCGATCACGATGCCGTGCTCGGTGATGCGTTTGGCGCGCCGGCCGATCCGGGCGCAGCAGGTCGCAAGGTCGAAATCGATGATCCGCACGCCGCCCATGCCCAGCATGATGTTGCCGGGCTTGATGTCGCGATGGATGATGCCGGCGCGATGCAGGACGCTGAGCCCCGCGAGCACGCACAGCATGACGCTCGCGGCCGTGCGCACGTCCAAGATCTTGACGTGACGAAGCGTGTCATCAAGCGTCAGTCCCTCCAGATGCTCGAGCGCCAGGAAGTACCCGCCTTCGAACGCGCCCGCGTCGATCAAGCGCACGATGTGCTCGTCGCGGACGCACCATAGTACGACCGCTTCACGTTGAAGACGCAGGAGATTGGTGTCGAAAGCGTCTTCTCCGCTCACGTGCGTCATCTTCAGAACGACCTTGCGGCCTTCGCGCGTGTCGTAGCCCTCGCACACTCTGAAACGTCCGCGATTGGTCAGCGTGCCGCCCAGTTCGAATCGTCCTCCCAGCAGGAGGGGCTTCGCCGGAACCTGTGATGCCGTCATGTCGACTCCTAAGGAACAGTTGCCGTGACCTTACTCGACGTCCGCG
>CAZKMF010000009.1:0-2187 GCA_964553975.1 uncultured Gammaproteobacteria bacterium
GAAGGCAGCGTACGTTCGCTGTGATCGGTCTTCTCGGCGTGCTGACAGATGGGCTCATTTTTGGAGGATTGCATCTTCGCAAGCTTTCAATCGAAAAAGAAAACGTTGACGCCGAGCGATCGGTGCAGGAAATCGACGCGAAGATCGCCGAACGCGAGAAGGCGCTCGCGCCGATCCGCGACTTTCAGGCGTTGAATCGCGCCGCCGCGCGCGTGCTCGACGCGCATGCGCATTGGACGGAAGTTTTGAAACTTCTCGAAGAGCGCGCGTTGCCCGACGTGCAGTTCGGCAGCCTGGCCGGCGCCGAAACCGGCACGCTCGGTTTCGAGCTCATTGCCCGCGACTACACGACGCTCGCCAAGCAAATCGTCGCCTTCCGGCAGGATCCGCGCGTCAAAAAAGCGACGGTTGGTACTGCCTCCGCGGACGTTGGCGAGAATGGGCTTTTAAAGGGTGTGCGCGCCACGATGTCGCTGACGATTGACCCCAGCGTCTTCCGCTTTAAGCCGCCTGTGGCCGTTGGGGCAGCTCCCGCGGACGCGACGACTCCGTAACCTATGACGTTTTCTCGCAGCGCGCCGATGATCTGGATCGCCCGGTATCTGACCTGGGCTTCTTTCGGGCTTGTCGCGCTGCTGCTCGCGCTCGGCTACGCGTTTTTGTTCCGCGGCCAGATCGCCGAACTGCGCCGTGCGAATCGCGTCGCGCATTTGAACGAAGAACGCGCCGCCAAGGAAAATTATTTGAAGCAGCTCGACGTTCTCAACGCTCAGTTTGAGTCGTACGGAAAGGAAGACATCGAACGTGCGCGGGCGATGATTCCGAACGAGGAGGATGTCCCAGGTATTCTTGCGATGCTTGAAGCCGCCGCGCAGGCCAGCGACGTGCAGCTTACGGCCGTCAATTTCGCGGCGGGCGATACGGGTGGCCTCGACGTGCAGAACGTCGGCGCGTTGGCGATTTCGATCGGTCTTCAGCACGGGGATTATCGACGCTTCAAACTCTTTTTGGAAACGCTCCAGGATAATTTGCGGCTCTTCGACGTGCGGAGCGCTAACATGAATCCGCAGGGCGCGAACTACACGCTGACGCTGCGCGCCTACGTTTGGAAAAAAGCGAATTGATATGCCGCTGAACAAAAGCCAAAAGCAATTGATCGTGCTGGCCGTTCTTCTCGGCGCCATCTTGGTTGTCATCGCGGTGTTTTTGTTCAAGCCACCGGCGACGATGCAGGAAGAACCGTACGTCGCGCCGACGGTCGACACGCGCATTCCGAATGACCTGACGGAACGGCCGGAATACCGCCGCCTGCAGCTTCAGGTGCAGCTGCCCGTCGCGCCTGGGAAGACCGGCAGGGAGAATCCTTTCGAACCATATTGATCCCGCATGGCTGGTCTCATGACGCCGAAAAGCCTGCTGGAAATCCTGGCGGGTCAAGGAAAAATTCCGAAAGACGTCTTCGTGGCGATGACGGCGGAGTTCGAGAAAGGGGATGTCTTTGCCCTCGAGCACGCGCTGATCGAGCGCCATCTCGCGGTAGAAGAGGATTTGGCGCGGGCGAAGGCCGAGGCGCTGAATTTGGAATTCGTCGACTTGCTCGGCCGCCAGATCGATCCGGAAACGCTCAGTATCATTCCGAAAACGGCGGCCGAAACGTATCAAGCCGTGGCGTACGAGCTTTCAGGTACGACACTCAAAATTGCTTACGTCGATCCTTTGAACTCTTCCGCGGTCGAAGCGATCGGTTTCTTGATGGCCGAGCGCAATCTGCAGGCCGTACCCGCGGTCACGACGCTCGCGTCGTTCCAGCTCGCCCTTAAGCAGTACGGAACGCTCAAGAAGGAGGTCGCGACGGCACTTGAGTCGGCGCAAGAAGAGCGCCTGCCCGACGAAGAGCGCAAAGGCGAGGAGGCGCGCATCGACGAAGTGATCAAGGGTGCGCCGGTATCGCGCATCGTCTCGGTAATCATGCGCTACGCCGTCGAATCGAAAGCATCCGACATCCATATTGAACCGAAGGGGAAGGAGACACGCGTGCGCTATCGCGTCGACGGCGTACTGCGCACCTTGCTTACGTTGCCGAGCTATCTGCATGCGTCGGTGATTTCGCGCGTCAAAGTGCTCGCCAACTTGAAACTTGACGAGACGCGCGTGCCGCAAGACGGGCGCATCACGCAGGTCATCAAC
>CAZKMF010000010.1:0-2254 GCA_964553975.1 uncultured Gammaproteobacteria bacterium
AGGCCGTCGCGGTAAAGTCTTTCCATGGCGGGATACCACGCGCCAGAGTGGAGCTTGTATCCGTTTTCCTTCATGCGTGCGCAGGCGCGTTGCCAGATTTTCGGTCTGGTTCCGCTGCCGCGCGCGAGCTCGAAGAGGATGATCGCGTCGATATCGATCGGGTAGCCGCGTGCCGGCATAGGTGACCTCCTAGGCGGAAAACCTAGCGCAGAAAGGCACGCGTGTCAATTGTCTCCGTTGTCAAAACCATACGCGAGTGATAGCCTCGAGCCAAGGAGGTGACCTTTGACGTTTCCACCCACGCAAACGTTTCCCACGCGCATCGACCCCAACGATCGCTACGAAGACCTGGTCGCCGCCGCTCGCGTACGGCTCTCGAGCGTTCCCATGCTCGGCGGACAGGACGACCTGAAGCGCTATTTCGCGGTCGAGAAGATCCCCGTGCCGCGTGTGGTACCCGTCTGCCTGCTCCAAGGAACCGGCTACCACGAGCACACAAACCTGAGCGATATCCAGGCGCTCAACCGCCTCATGGACTGGGGCTACATGCCGTTGTCGCTCCACGCCTTCCTGGCGTTCCTCGGCCAGCACCGCGATGTACGTACGAACGGTCGCGACATCACGGTTCTCGACGTGAACTGCCTGAACGGTTACGCCTGTGTCTACCGCTACTACGACCGGGAGCCCTTCAAGCGCGATTTGCAGATGTTTCCCGTGCGCGGTCTTGATGGCGGGTACAGAGTCAACTTCCTCTGGACGGAACTCTTCGCTGCCGAACCCGTGCGTGCCAACGCTCGCGCGCCCATCTTCTGACCCTCCCTGATACGGCGGGTTTTTTTGATACGAAAAACCGGCCTTCATGAAGGGCCGGTTTGTCGTTACTTGGCGATCTTCTCGTCGACGTGGACGTAGGTCCGAGCCTTCAAGGTGCCGTCGAAGCGGCGGGCCTTGCGGGTGACGAAACGGACTTTGCCGTTCGCCGTGGCGAAGATCGTGTCGTCTCCGGCGCGCTTGGTGTTCAGGCCCGGGTGGACCTTGGTACCGCGCTGGCGAACGATGATCGCTCCGACTTTGGCCACCGAGCCACCAGAGAGCTTGACGCCCAGGCGCTTGGAGATGGAATCGCGGCCAAGTTGTGTAGAGCCGCCTGCTTTTTTTGTTGCCATACCAGAGTATTTTAGATCCCTTGGGGTTCGAATCGCTTCGAACGGCCCGGGACGATAGGGGCAGTATAGGGAAGGTCGGTGGAACTGTCAACCCCCGGCTCAAGGGGACAAATCCCCATCTTTTTCAGTGATTTTAGGGTCTGGCGGCGGTAGAGGTGCGGATGCATCGTGCCGGCCTCGGATTCGACCGTCAGATAGTCGCCCAGAGCCTCTGTGCGGTCCAAATGGAGGAGATATTGGCAGTGCCGCCATGTTTCCCTCGTGAAGCGTATCCGTTCGACAGGAGCGAAGCCTAGGACCTCAAGGAGGCGTTCGGAGGCGCGGTAGTCGAGGACGATTGTTTCCGGGGCGTCCGCGATGCTGTCGGGGTGGGTGCAACTCAGGCGCGTCACCGTGTCTTGCTTGCGAAGACGGGCCGTACGACCGTCCGGACGATGAAAAAACGCATCATCAATTTGCGAACGTTTGAGAAATGCGCACGACGTGCCCAGAAACTCGCGGGTGAGCGGCGCGTCGACCGGTATGGTGAGCTCGCGTTTCGCCATATCAATTTTTTCTGATCAAGATACGGTTCATCGCGTGCGCGTCGGTGCCGTCGTAGGCGATAACGCTCGCTCCCGGAAGCTGTTCCTTCAGGAGCGCTTCCATGTCGCCTCGGCTCCAGCCGTTTCGATAGACGCCCTCGGGTGTCGATAAGCCATTGGGTACCGTCAAAAAATCGAAGAAGAAAAAGCCTTGCGGACGCAGGATTCTCCAGACGTGGTGCAGCGCCTGCGTGACGTGCACGGTATCGAGTTGGGAAAGAATGCCGCCTCGCGAGATGACGACGTCGAACTCCGCGTCGAGAAACGGAAGCGAAGCCGCGTCGCCGCGCACGAAAATCCCTTTCGGATACTTGTTACGCGCGGTACGCAACATGGCGGGGGAGCGGTCGAGGAAGGTGACGGAAGCGACGCGCTTCCAGAGCGGCCATGACGCTTCGCCGGTGCCGCAAGCGAGATCGAGCAGGCGATAGCTTTTCGTGCGGTTGCCGATCTTGAGGGCGCGTTTCAAAAACCAGTGAAAGCGGCGGAAGCTTTCCTGATGGT
>CAZKMF010000011.1:0-6574 GCA_964553975.1 uncultured Gammaproteobacteria bacterium
GGCTGAAGTGATCGAGCAGATGATGGATGGAGCGCGAAGGATCTCCTAGCGGACGATAGTAGTCGAGACCGAAATCGGTAAGCCGATCGCGCACCGTGAGCCACGCGCCCGTTTCATCGAGCAGTTTCGCGTCGGTGGAAAGTCCGATGTCAAGACCGCGTTCCCTGAGGACGCGCTCGCCGAAGCCGTGGAACGTTAGGGCCCAGAGTTCGACGTAACCGATCGGCAGCAATTGATCGAGGCGCTCCTCGAGTTCCGAAGCCGCCTTTTCGGTGAAGGTGAGCGCCAAAATTTCGGCCGGTGCGGCGCGGCCGCTCGCGATCAACCAGGCGATGCGTTTGGCGATCGCCATCGTCTTGCCGGTGCCGGCGCCCGCCACGATCAAGAGTGGGCCTTCCGCGTGGGTAACAGCGGCCTTTTGCTCAGGGTTTAAGCCTTCAAGTAATGCTTCGGGGTCCATTGACATACGCTCGGTTTTCTGCTATCCTAGCACAGATTCGGGAGTCCAACGCCCGAAGAAAGAAAGAGGTGTACCTTGTCGACTTCCACCGAGTCCGTTCCCCGCGTCCATGTCATCGACAGCTACGTCGCCAACCACGACAACTACCTGCGCATGCTCCAGCACTTGCTGGAGCGCAAGGACGCCGACGTGCAGCTCTACGCCGATCACATCGCCTACTTCAACGCGGTGCGGCCGGACCAGCTCCCCCATGTGCTCATCATGGGCAACGTGCAGATCGGGATGACCGGTCTCGAGCTGGCGGCCAAGATGCGACGTGAGGACTTCGCCGGCAAGATCTTCATCTTCACCGGCGCGCTCTTCGTCGAGAAGACGAAGGACGTCGACGGCGTCTTCTACAAGCCCGGCGACTTCCGCCCGCTCGCCGAGGCCGTCAACCTCGCGCTCCAGACGCTCGCCTAGCGAGCGCCGGAACGCAAAGCCCCGCCCTCTTCGGAGGAGCGGGGCGTTATTGTTTCTAGAGGTCCGTGCCGGAGTAGCTCAGGTTGAGCGACTTATTGCAGAGCGGGAAATCCGGAACGATATTGCCGGGCGCGAGTTCGCCGAAGAGCGCCCAGTTGCAGAAGGAAGGGTCGCGGATTACGCAGCGATCGATGACGCCGTTCGTGAGGCGGACGTAGGTGAGGAGCTCACCGCGCCAGGATTCGACCGCGCCGAGACCGAAGCCGTCCTTGGCTTCGCAGGCGGTCGAAACCGGTCCGGACGCGAGTTCACCCAAGAGTCGTTCGATCATTTTTACGCTGACGCCCAGTTCGCGGCGTCGAACTTCAAAGCGAGCGTAGACGTCTCCCGCCGCTTCCGTAACCACCTCGGTTTCGATTGTCGCGTATGCGGCGTAAGGATGATCGCGACGCACGTCACGGTCGACGCCCGAAGCGCGCGCCGGAAGACCGAGCGCTCCGTAGGCGATGGCGGCATCCTTTTTCAGCACGCCCGTGGTTTCGAGGCGCTCGCGCAGATCGTCCAAGTGGCGTCCCATGTCCGTCAGTTCGCGCATATCGTGATAGGCCGCGACGACGGTTTCGCGGATGTCTTTTAATTGCGCGTCGGTCGGATCGAACGCGACGCCGCCCGGACGGATGAAACCGCGCCAGAAACGATTTCCAAAGACGCGTTCGGAAAGACGCATCAGGCGCTCCTTGATACGAAAACCTTGGGCCGCCATGACGGTGAAGCCCGTGCCGTTGCCGCACATGTTGGCGAGGTCGTGCATGTGCATGCCGACGCGCTCAAGCTCGTTCACGAGCGTCCTTAGTTGCGCCGCGCGCTTCGGAATCGAGGTTCCGCCGATTGTCTCGATGGCTTGGCAGTATGCCGTGGCGTGCGCCGCGGCCATGTCGCCAGACACACGTTCAATGAAAGGCAACGCCTGCTCGATGGATTTACCTTCGAGTATTTTTTCGACGCCCTTATGCGTGAAGAAAAGCTTGCCTTCGAGCGTGATGATACGTTCGCCCGCCACGTTGAAACGGAAATGACCCGGCTCGATAATGCCGGCATGAATCGGTCCTACGGGAATTTCGTAGACGCCGTCACCCTGGACGTGCGCCATTGGATATGGGACGTCGGCGTGCTCCATGCGCGTGCTCCAGGCGAAGTCTTTGCGAAGCGGATGGGTTCCGAGCGGGACGTTTTCGTGATGCACGAGCCTGCGCGGATCCGGATGTCCTTCGGCGACGATGCCGAACATATCCATCGCATAGCGCTCGTACCAATGCGCGGCCATGATCGTTTTGGTCAGCGCTTCGTAGCGCGGATCGTTTTCCGGAAGCGCGATCGAGAGAAGCAACCATTCGTGCGACGCATCGAGACTGAAAAGCGCGTGCACGCCGAAACCGCTGCCAGACGCGCGGTCATCGGTGGCAAAGAGAAGAGAGAGCGGAAGGCTGAATTCGTTGACGAGGCGCGTGCAGAGCGAAGCAAAGCGTTCGCGTTCGAGACGCAACGTCATCACTCCCCCATTCAACTCGCCGCGCTCGCCCAATTGTCCGAGAAGTTCTTGCGCGTTCATAGGATGGTCATCAAAGATTGCGCGACCGACGTGAAGAATTGCAGGGCGAACGGTGTCGTGACGAACAGCCCGAACCCAACGGCGACGACCAGCTGCAGCGTCATGACGCTGTGGGTGAGGTTCCAGCGCTCTGGTGCCGCGTCCGCGGATTCCGTCGCCTTTCCGTAGAGCATCAGTGATACGCTACGCAACATACCTAAGGCGATGATCGAGAGCGCCGCCAGCAAAAGCAGCGTGAGCCACAGGTGCGCTTGGAGCGCAGCGCTGATCGCGATGAATTCGCTTGTGAACAAGGTGGAAGGCGGCACGGCCAGGATGAGCAGGATACCCGCGATGAACAAACTGCCTGTGATCGGCAGTTTGCGGATCGCGTCACGCACGTCTTCGATGTGGGTGGATTTGTACGTCAGCAGAATTTCTCCGGCACCGAAGAAGAGCATCGGTTTGACCAGCGTGTGGCCGACCATGTGCACGAGCGCGGCGATCATGCCGATCGGACCGAGACCGACCGCGAACGCCGTGAAGCCCATGTGCTCGACGCTCGAGTACGCCAACATGCGCTTGTAGTTTCGCTGTTGCAGGAGGAAGAGCGCGGCGATGGCGACGGAAATCAGACCGAAGGCTAGGAAGAGATGATTCGTCCACGTCGGGCCACCTAGGGCGGCGTCCGCGATGGCTTTGAAGCGCAGAATGGCGCAGAAGGCGACGTTGAGAAGAATGCCTGACAGCATCGCGCTGATCGGCGAGGGCGTTTTGCTGTGCGCATCCGGCAGCCAGGCGTGCATCGGGACGAAACCGACTTTCGTTCCGAGTCCGACGAAGACGAAAATGAATGCCCAGCGCACGAGCGTGGGATCGAGTACGGCCGCATGGGCGCGCAGAGCGGAAAGCGAAAGCGCTTCTTCCGGCGAGAGTCCGGCGCCGAGCGTTGCGGCGTGCACGAACATCAGAATGCCGAGCAAGCCGAGCGTGATGCCGATTGAGCAAAGAATGATGTACTTCCAAGCGGCTTCAATCGACGCGTCTTTGCGATACATGGCGACGAGCATCGTGGTGGCGAGCGTCGTGCCTTCGAGGCTCATCCAGAGCGCCCCGAGGTTGTCGGCGAAGGTGGCCGCAAGCATCGTGAGCACGAAGACATGCAGCAAGCAGAAATAGAGGCGTACCTGCGGGAGTCCGAGGATACCTTCGTGCGCTTCGGCTCCGATGTAGCGGTAGCTCACCGCCGTCGCCGCGACGTACACGAAGGCGATGAGCGCGACAATCAGCCATGTGAAGGCGTCGGCGTGCCACCAGCCGCCGATGGCTGGCACGGCGCCGCCCGCGAGGGCGAAGATGGAAGTCGCGAGGGTGCCAAGCCCGATCACGAGCGCGAAAGCGAGCGATACGGAACGCACCTGACGCTCGGAGCGAAGCGCGTAGGCGCTGGCGGCGGCGGCCAAGAGAAGCGCGAACAAGAAAAACGGTGCCATAGCGATTATTCGGTGAGTTCGGTCAAGCGCTCAGTATCCCCAGTCGCGTACATCTCCTGCACGTGGCGGCTCAAGACGGCCATGACGAGGGCGCCGGCCGTGACAGTCAGGAAGATACCGATTTCAATCAGAAGAGGGATGCCGCCCACGGTCATGACGCCGTAGGCCGCGACGCCATTTTCCATGACCATGAAACCGATGATCTGCGAGTACAGATCCTTGCGCATGATCATATAGGAAAGGCCGAGGAGCACGAGGGCGACGGGGACGAACGGGACGATCGCGAAGCGCGCCGATACGAGATAACTTGCGAGCAACACGAGCGCAACCACGAAATAGGTGGCGGCCGGACGCAAGTAGAATTTGATCTGCATCGAGGCGTGGGCGCGCTGCGCGGCGTACGCCAAGACCGCCGGGATGAAGACAACTTTAAACGCAAATGTACCGAGCGCGCTGTAGATGCCTTGCGGATCGTTGCGCAGGAGCGACGCCGTAACGGTGAGTCCTGCCAAGCAGAGCGAAGAAAGCGCGAAATGACGGATGATGGCCGGAAGACGCGGCTTGCCGATCAAGACCAGACTGAAGAGCAGTAGGCCAGCCGTGAACAGCAAGTTCCAATTCGTGAGGGATATCATACGGCGTGTTGAATCAAGGCGAGCACCAAGCCGGAGAGCGCCAGGAAAAACGCGCCCGTCAGGTATTCTTGCATGCGGTAGAAGCGCATTTTGGCGATCGTCGATTCGAGAAGCGCGAGGACGCCCATCGCGACGACAGCTTTCAACGCGGCGATGACGATCGCAAAAAGCACGGCGTCAATTGACGAAACGGACGTCGCGAGCGCGACCGGGAACAGGAAGTTGCCGATCAAGATGGCAAAGACCGTCAACTTGAGCGCAGAGGCGTACTCCAACATGGCCAGGTACGGGCCGGAATATTCGAGCACCATCGCTTCGTGCACCATCGTCAGCTCAAGATGCGTGGCCGGGTTATCGACCGGGTAGCGGGCGTTTTCCGCCAAAGCAATGAGTCCGAGAGCGGAAAACGTGAGGATGAGGAACGGCGCGTGCGTCAGCGCGACGTCGGCGGTGATCATTCTTCCGATCGTAGGAGAACCAGTGACGAGCGCGAGCGTCGCGAAGGTCATGATGACGGTCGGTTCGAGGAGCGAGGTGATCGTCATCTCGCGGCTCGAGCCCATGCCGCCGAATGCGCTGGCCGTATCGAGGCCTCCGAGCACGAGGAAAATCGCGCCGATGACAAGCACGCCCGCGACGACGAAGAGATTACTGTACGCGGAGAGCGCGCCACCAAGAACAATAAGCGGCAGCACCAGCGCGAGAAAGACGCTGCTCGTCAGTACGACGAACGGCACCAAACGGAAAACCCAGGACACGTTGTCCGAGATGACCATCTGCTTGCGCAACAACGTCGCGAACGCGTAGTACGTCAGGAACGGATTCGCGCCGCGGCGGCCTTGAAGGCGCGCTTTGAACATGCGGACGCAGCCGAGCACGAACGGAGCCAGCGCCAGGACAACGACGGTTTGGATGAGTGTCAGGAGAACGGGATTCATAGGGCGAATACCAAGGTCGCGACAAGCGCGGCCAAGATCAGGGCGATGTAAAACTGAATGACGCCATTGTGGAGTCGGCGCACGCTCGTCGAGACGAAAAGGACAGCGTGAGAAATCGGCGTGTAGATCAACTCAAGCCACACGTGGCGTACCTCAATCGTGGACGTGCGCTGCATGATCCACGGATTCGTTGCCACAACTTGCGTCGCGGTGACGCTCTTGCGCGTGCGCAGAAGCATACGGAAAAAGAAACGGGCGGGCGCCGAAAAGGCTGTCGCCGTGTACTCCATGCCCGCCGTGATCGGCTGGCCACAATCCCAGCTGTGATAGGCGCGCTCGTTCGCCGCTTTGCTGAAGACGCGGCGCGCGGAAAAGACGGCAAGACCGATCGCCGCAAAGACGATCGCGAGCGCGAGCGGCGAGAGAGCTCCCCCGCCGGCGGTCAGACGTCCAGCGTCCGCGACGCCGTTGAAACCGATCGTACGAAGCGTCGCCGGCGCTGCAACGCCAACGAGCAACGTCAGCGCGGCCATGAAGTACACCGGCCAGGCAAGGCCTTTCGACGGCTCGGTTGCATGCGCGGCGTGCTCGCTGCGCGGTTTCGCCAAGAAAGCGATGCCGAACATCTTGACCATGGCAAAGACAGCCAAGCCGCCGACAAAAGCGAAACCAGACAAGATCAGGATCAAGACGCTTTGTTCGAATGGCGGCGCGATCGTGATCGCGGCGATGATATTCTGGAGGAAGAGCCATTCGCTCATGAAGGCGGCGAGCGGCGGCAGCGCGGCGGCACCGAGCGCGAGTAAGAGCATCGCGCCGGAGAATTTCGGCATGCGTTGCGCGAGCCCGCCCATCTCTTCGAGATCGCGCGTGTGCAACTGTCCAACAACAGCGCCGGCGCCCATGAAGAGGCCGGATTTGAAAATCGCGTGCGCAATCGCGTGCAAGATGACGGCGGCGAGCGCCGCGTTCGCCAGCGTTTCCATCCCCGCGCTTTG
>CAZKMF010000012.1:0-4548 GCA_964553975.1 uncultured Gammaproteobacteria bacterium
GACCGAACTCCTCGTCTTCGCGATCGGCATCCGCGTCCGCTTTCGTCTTATGCACGCGTCCATCGATATGGTTCGGCGGCGCGTAGACCGTTGCGATCTTCAGCGGTTCGGAACCGGTGTTTTTGACGTTATGGCGCGTTCCCGGCGTGACGATCAGAATGTCGCCGGCACGGAGCGGGCTCGGTTTTCCGTCGAGGACCGCCTCGCCCTCGCCCGAGTGGAAGTAGAGCGTTTGTTCGACGTGCGCGTGCACTTCTTCGCCGATTTCTCCGCCGGGCGGAATGCTCATGGCAACCAGCTGCGATTTCGCGCCGGTATAGAGGACCTCCCGGAAGTTTTCGTTATCGAGCGTTTCCTTAATCGCGTGGATGATAGCACTCATACCGTACACATTAGCTCGTTTTTTTATCCAACCGATCAAGCTTCAGGATTTTCACTCCGGCGTAGATGACGACGGCGATAATGATGAAATCGATCAGCGTCGCCACGAAGCCGCCCCACTTGATTGTCGCTGTACCAATACTGACGGATGCCTCGCCAAGATTACCCGCCTTGCCGAGCAACAAGCCGACGAGCGGATTAATGATGTCCTCGACGAGCGCCGTTACCAGCTTTGAGATCGCCCCACCCATCAAGAAACCAATAGCCAAACCCACGACACCCTTCTCTCGCATGAAATCGATGAAACCTCGGATCATATTTTTACGAAGTTGCTTCTCGGGCCGTCTTGAGCGCCTTCGCCCACCAATTGAGCTGCGCGAACAGTCCGCTTAGTTTTTTCTCGTAGACCTCCTCCGCCTTGAAGCCTTGCTCGCCCAGCGCAGACCAGACGTTCATGATATGCACCGCTTCGCGCGTGTCGTGCATTTGCAGTTCGCTGACGACAAGCCGTAGCTGTTCAACGACCCGCGCACCGCCGACGCCGCCGTAGGAGACGAACGAAACGGCTTTGTTGTTCCATTCCTGATAGAGATAGTCCAGCGCGTTCTTCAGCACCGCCGGATAACCATGATTGTATTCGGGCGTGACGATGATGAAGGCGTCGAATCCGGCGATCTTTTTCGACCAGGCTTTCGCCAGATCGACCGAATACTCACCCTTCAGCGCCATGACACTGGCCTTCTCGTTAAAAAACGGCAGTGGCCAATCGCGAAGGTCGATCAGTTCCGGATTCCAACCTTCGAATGTTTTCGCTTTCTCAAAGACCCACGCCGCGACCGGCTCGCTGACGCGGCCCGGACGCGTACTGCCGAGAATAATGCCGACGTTGATCATACACGTTATTCTTTTTTGAATTTCAACGACATCGAATTTACGCAGAATCGCTGTCCGGTCGTTTCGGCCGGCCCGTCGTCAAACACATGACCGAGATGCGAACCGCAGCGCGCACAGAGCACTTCCTTACGCAACATGCCGTGGCTCAAATCCGTCTCCGTCGCGATTTTCGCCGGATCGACGGCCTGCCAAAAACTCGGCCAGCCGGAACCCGAATCGTACTTCGCGTCCGACTTGAACAAGTCCGTCCCGCAGGCGCGGCAGACGTACGTACCGTGTTCCGTATTGTGATACAGCTCGCCGGAACCCGGCGGTTCCGTCCCCTTTTCGCGCAGCACGCGATACTCCTCGGGTGTGAGGATTTTCTTCCACTCTTCTTCCGTGCGGATGATTTTATCTTCTGCCATATAGAAGTCTCTATGGCCTCATACTAGCACAATCGCCTTGCGTTGAATCCGCCCCTCAGGCACGCTGGAGCCGTTCCTTTCAAGGAGGCACCTGTGAAGAAAGCTGGCGTCGATTTCGGCCTCACGAGCACCAAGATCTACTGGATCAATGACAAGGGCGAGGACCTCTATCTCTCCTCGCGCGAGATCAGTCGCTCAAGCCTTGTCTCCGTCCTGCGGCACTCCGGTGTCACCGACGTCTGCATCGGCGGCAACGGTCCGACCGAAGGATTCGAGCGCTTCCGCCTCCACCGACTCTCCGGCGATCCGATCAAGAACGAGAAGCTGACGCAAGCGAAAGGCGCGCGTCACCTACTGCTCGTCGAAGCTCGGCCGCCCGAGACGAAGCACATCGTCGTCTCGATCGGCACCGGCACGTCGTACGTCGCCGTGAACGGCGAGGGGTACGACCTGCCGATTGGCAGCACGTTCGGCGCCGGCAGTATCGACGGTCTCCTCACAGCGCTGCAGCTTGGTACCGCCGCCGATCTCGACAAGCTCCTCGGCGCAAACGGAGCCTCCTACGATCTCATGGTCTCGGACGCCGTTCCCGCACTCCGCGGCACGCCGTACGACCACTGGATCGCCGCGAGTTATGCCAAAGCCGCGCGCCGCGCGGAAGGCGAAGCGTTCGATCCTCTGAAGTTCGCGAAGAGCGCGCTCAATCAGCTCGCAGCCGACGTCTACTGTCGACTGGCACTCTTCGAAGAGACGCCGTATCGTGGTTCACGCGACGTGGTCGTGCTCGGTGCCTTGCCGCACAGATCGCATGTTGTTCGAGAACTCATCGAGACGACGATCCGCCTGCTCGGCAAGACACCGATCTTCCCCAAGCGCGGCGAATACGCGCTGGCCGTCGGTGCCTTCCAGGCGATCAATCCCTGACCCTTGCGTCAGGGCTTTTTATTGGTTACGATGCGGCTGCCTTCGGGGATCGTCCAATGGTAGGACAGCGGCCTTTGAAGCCGTGAATCTTGGTTCGAATCCAAGTCCCCGAGCCAACGCAAAAACCGTTCTTTCCGGAACGGTTTTTACGTCTCTTGTGCTATACTTTTCCCATGGACAATACTTTTGCCGGTGATAAAAAGGTCGGCACGTCGATCCTCCACGCGCCGGAGCAGCGCTTTATCGCCTGGGCCGCCCCGAGGGTTCCGGCCGGGCTTGAGACCTACCACCTAACCTTGATGACAGTCCCGATCAGCCTTCTGATCATCCTTTTCAGTTTTTTGGCGAAGGAAGAAATACTTTGGTTGGCAGGCGCGGCATTCATGGTGGCGATGCAGTGGCTGACCGACTCGCTCGACGGCGCCGTCGGACGTTTACGAAACACGGGATTGATCCGCTGGGGTTACTACATGGATCATCTGCTGGATTATTTCTTCTTGGCGTCCGTCATGATCGGTTACATGATCTTGATGCCCGACAAATCGAAGTGGCTTTTCTTTTTCATCTTCGCGCTCGTCACCGGCTTCATGGTCAATTCGTATCTGGCCATGGCCGCTTCGAACAAATTCCGCATCACCCACCTTGGCATCGGACCGACCGAAATCAGAATCGCGTTTATCGTTATCGACATACTTCTGATCGTTTTCGGAAAGACGCACCTCGCCTTCATGACACCGTTTGCGTTGCCGCTCGCCTTCGCGGGACTGATCTACGTCATCTATCAGGAACAAAAGAAAATTTGGAATCTCGACATGGACGCGAAGCGCGCGACGTCAGCGTCAAAAATCCTGCCATAAGAGAAACGTGCAACAAGACCTGAAAACCCTTTACCTGACGGGTTTTTTGAACTTTTCTCCTCTTGACATTTCAAACTTTCCGTGCTAGTTTTCAGCCTCCGCCGGATCGACCGGACGGATGTTCCTTGGAGGAAGCACATGCTCATACTGCTCGCGCTCGTCGTCGCCGTGATCGGCGTCATCCCGCTCTTCGTCACCCAGCGCTGGAAGGAGGCCGCCTACGTGGGCGGTATCCTGGCCGTCATCAACTGGCTCATCTTCTACTTCGGCAAGACCTCGGCGGTCGGTCCCTGGTTCGGAGGCTTCGGCATCACCGCCTTCCTCGAAACCATCGTCAGCGCCGCCCTCGTCGGCTTGCTCGAGGAGGAGTTCCCGAAGGTCGCCATCGTCCCGATCGTGGCCGGTCTCCTCTTCGGAGGCCGCGCCTGCACCGGATGCAACGCCTTCCGCGCGCACGACAAAGCCGCGATGATCGGCACCTTGGAGGAGCGGCAGTGGACCGAAGACGTCCAGCCCGCCGATCCGGCGCACATCCGGCTCGTGCCCATCGAGCTCGCCAAGTGGCTGGCCAACAAGCAGCTGGGCAAGGCGGGATCGATCGGCAGCCAGTTCGAGATCGGCAGCTTCGCGCTGCAGCGCGTCAAGGGCGAGCTCTGGTACGTGGCGCCGCTCGACTACCGCGGCTTCACGGCCTGGTGGTCCGCGGACTTCGCGCCCGGCTACGTCATGATCAGCGCCGAGGATCCGGAACGCGATGTCGTGATCAAGAACGACCTGCAGTTCCGCTACTCCCCGGCCGCCTGGATGAGCAAGAACCTCGAGCGTCACCTGCTCGACAACGGTTTCCGCGACCGAGGCCTCATGGACCCGTCGCTCGAGATCGACGAGCAGGGCAACCCGTGGTGGGTCGTGACCGTCTACGAGACGGCCTTCGCCTGGTCCGGAGAGAAGATCCTCGGCGTCGCCGTGGTCGATCCGAAGGACGGCGAGGTGACCTACTATGACGTCGGCAAGACCCCCGACTGGATCGATCGCGTCTTCCCGGCCTCGACCATCCACGAGTACGTCACGTGGTGGGGCGAGCC
>CAZKMF010000013.1:0-1575 GCA_964553975.1 uncultured Gammaproteobacteria bacterium
CGTTGCGGCGTTTTTTCTCGATGAGATCAGCGAGCTTGCGATGCACCGTAAGCGCGTTTTGCAAGCTATACATCGGCAAGCCGTGCTGCTCAAGCCCTTCGATACCGTAAAAATCCGGCACGGCGCCGACGGAAACGACGAGTTGGTCGAACGCGAGTGCACGATCATCGGCGAGAAGTACGGTATGTGCATCCCAATCGACGCCGATGACTTCCTGATATTCAACTTTCACGCCGCGCGCAGCGAGATGCGTGCGCAAATCTTCGTACGGCGTGGCGATGCCTGTTTTCAAATCTTGTTCGGGCGCGTTCCCCGTCGCAACCTCGTAAAGCCACGGACGATAAAGGTGGTGCGTGTGCTTATCGATCACGACAATCTCGCAACCGGAGCGTTTGCCAATGCGTTTCGAAAGTTCAACGGCGGTCGTCAAACCGCCGAAGCCGGCTCCGAGAATTACAATGCGTTCGCAGCGTTGTGGCGTTGCCATACGCGGAAAGTATACCACGAACGCGCCTAAAACGACTGTTCAAAACCTCACCTCGGTCAAAACGATCTCTGGCGGGCAAAAAAGGCGCGCACGGGGGCCCGACTCCCCCGTTCCAGCGCCGAGCACGAGTGGAACACCGTCAAATTCGAACACGCCTCGATCGATCTTTCGACTTAAATGATGAGGCAGACGCATGACGGATCCAAAAAACGGCAAACGAATCTGTCCTCCATGCGTATGACCGGAAAAAAAGACCGTGCGTCCTGGTCGCCCTCGAAGCTTCTTCGCCGCCGGTGGCGCGAGATCGGGGTTATGCAGCATGACGATCGACAGCGCGCTTTGCCCAACGTCACGGAGTGCCGCGTCAAGATCGGTTTCGCCGTACCAATCGTCTTCCGCGCCCGCGATCGTCAAAGACACCCCGTTTTTCTCGATGCGGATCGAACGATTATGCACGAGCGGGATACTCGAATTGGCGAACCAAGCCAAAGACTCCTTCCTTGCGACCCATTCGTCGTGATTACCGAGAATAGCATACACACCAAGAGGCGCGCGCAACGTTTCGAACGGCTGCAAGTCGTGCAAGAACTTCGCGTGCTTGTAAAGAAAATCCCCGCCGAGAAGTATCACGTCCGGTTTCAGCGCGTTCGCGCGTTCCGCGAGATGCCTGATCCATCCCGCGTTCTTGTACGGACCGACGTGGGTGTCGGAAATGAAAGCGACGGTCAGGACGCGCTTCCCTTCACCGACCACGTAACGGCGTACACGAAGCAACCGCGGTTCAATGAACGAGCCGTACGCGATCGTCGCGAAACCGATCACGCTCGCGCACATGATCGCCGCGCCGAACAGGCTCCCGAGCGACTCCGCCCAGTAAAATGTCGCGGCAAAAAATGCCAACGCGACAACGATGGCAAGATCAAAGATCTGCCACGGGATGTCGAGGACGTATACCGGTTCGGAGTATCTGCGCGGCATTAGCGGATCGACTTGCCGACGCGTTCGGCCATTTCGGCAAGGCGGTTGGAATAGCCCCACTCGTTGTCGTACCAGGCGACGACCTTCACGAAGGTCTTGTCCAGCGCGAT
>CAZKMF010000014.1:0-5186 GCA_964553975.1 uncultured Gammaproteobacteria bacterium
GAACAACCCGCCAGCGCTTCCTAAGAGGAGGCCTTCGGTCCCCGACGACGTCGGAGCCCGAACTCTCACTCTTAGCCCGGTCTGTTCAGCGACGATAAACCCCAACCCCCGTCGCCCTGAAGGACCCACTACGGTATGGACGCAGAAACAATGAGCGTGCTCGTGAAAGGTTTGACCATGGCGATCGGCGGCTTCGCTCCGGCGCTCGCGATCGGCAACCTCGTCGGCAAAGCGATGGAAGCGATCGGCCGCAACCCGGAATCCGCCGGCAAACTCTTCGTTCCGATGCTTCTCGGCGCCGCGTTTGCCGAAGCTATCGCCATTTACTCCCTCGTCGTCGTCTTCACTCTCTAATCCAGAGAGCAGAGCACAGAGTTCAGTTTTCTGAACTCTGAACCCTGACCTCTGAACCGTCATTATGACTCCCGAAGTAAAAGAATCCGTCCTCGGCGCCCTCGGCGTCAACTGGAAATTGTTCATCGCCCAGCTGCTCAACTTCAGCGTGGTCGTCTTCGTCATGTGGAAGTGGGTCTACACGCCGCTCCTCAAAATCATCGACGCCCGCACGTCGAAGATCGACAAAGGCCTTCGCGACTCCGAAGCCGCTGCCGCCGCCAAGGCCGGCGCCGAAAAAGCTGCGGAAGAGGCGATCGTCACCGCGCGCCGCGAAGCCCAGCGCATCCTCGAAGAATCCCAAAAACAGTCCGACGCGCAGCGCGCCGACATGAAGGCCAAGACGCAAGCTGAGCTCGCGACGCTCATCCAGCAGGGCAAGGACGCGCTCGCGGCCGAGAAGGAAAAAATGGTGCGCGACGCGCGCGTCGAGATCGCGGAGCTCGCGGTCGAAGCGGCCAAGAAAGCGCTCGGCGCGACGCTGACCGACCATCAGAAAAAAGCGTTGCTGGAAGAAGCGACGGAACATCTGAAGGGTTGATATGGCCAGCACCGCTCACACCTACGGACGCTCGCTCTATAAGCTGGTCTCCGGGTTGCCCGAAAAAGACGTAAAACGGACGATCGCGCACTTCGTTGAACTCCTGGCGGCGCGCCACGAACTCAGCCTCGCGCCGAAAGTCATCGACGCTTTCGAACGCGAAGCGCGCAAAGCGGAAGGTATCCGCGAAATCAACGTCGCTTCCGCCGAAGAACTTTCCGCGGACCGCAAAGAACGCTTGGAAAAAGCCTTCGTCAAAGCGCTCGACGCCAAAGTCCAAATGCGTTGGAAGACGGAACCGGACCTGATCGGCGGCGCCGTCATCCGCTACGACGACATTCTCCTCGACGCCTCCCTTAAAGGACGCCTCGATCGCCTGAAACAGCAACTCATCTGATATGGCCACGAAAGATTTCATCATCGAAACACTGAAGAAGCAGATCGCCGGCGCGGAAGTCGACGCTAAAGCCGAGAAGGTCGGCATGATCGTCGAGTCCGGTGACGGCGTCGTGCGCATGTCCGGTTTGACCGAAGCCATGTCTTCGGAAATGCTTGAGTTTCCTGGACCGGACGGCAAAGAGCCGACCTACGGCGTGGCGCTCAACCTTGAAGAAGAAACCGTCGGCGCGATCGTGCTCGGCGACGCCAAGCATTTGAAAGAAGGCGACACCGTCCGCTCGACCGGCAAGATTTTGTCGATCAACGTTTCCGACGCGTTCATCGGCCGCGTCGTCGATCCGCTCGGCCGTCCGCTCGACGGCAAAGGACCGATCAAAGGCGGCAAAGCCTACCCGATCGAAAAAGTCGCCCCGGGCGTCGTGACGCGCGAACCGGTTACGGTTCCGCTCCAGACGGGCATCAAAGCCATCGACGCCATGGTGCCGATCGGCCGCGGCCAGCGCGAACTCATCATCGGCGACCGCCAGACGGGTAAAACCGCGATCGGCGTCGACACAATCATCAACCAAAAGGGGACGGGCGTCATTTGCGTCTACGTCGCCATTGGCCAGAAAGAATCGAAGATCGCGCGCATTAAAGCCAAGCTCGAAGAAGCGGGCGCGATGGACTACACCGTCATCGTCGTCGCTGGCGCTTCCGATCCGGCTTCGATGTCGTATCTCGCTCCGTACGCCGGTGCCGCCATCGGCGAATTCTTCATGGACCAGGAAAAAGACGCGCTCGTCGTCTATGACGACCTTTCGAAGCACGCCTGGGCCTACCGCCAGATCTCGCTGATTCTTCGCCGCCCGCCGGGCCGCGAAGCCTATCCGGGCGACGTGTTCTATCTCCACTCCCGCTTGCTCGAACGCGCCTGCCGCCGCAACAAGGAACACGGCGGAGGATCGCTGACGGCGCTTCCGATCATCGAAACGCAAGCTGGTGACGTCTCGGCCTACATTCCGACCAACGTCATCTCGATCACCGACGGTCAAATTTATCTCGAATCCGACCTGTTCTACCGCGGCATCCGTCCGGCCGTGAACGTCGGTTTGTCGGTTTCCCGCGTCGGTGGCGCCGCGCAAACGAAGGTCATGAAGAAAGTCGCCGGCCGCCTGCGCCTCGACCTCGCCCAGTTCCGCGAACTGGAGGCCTTCGCGCAGTTCGCTTCCGATCTCGACGAAACGACCCGCAAACAGATCGAACGCGGACGCCGCACCGTCGAAATCCTGAAGCAGCCGCAATACCAGCCGATGCCGTTCGAGCATCAGGCCGCGATCATTTACGCCGTGACGAACGGCTTGATTGACGACGTCGCGATCGACGCCGTGCGCGCTTGGGAAGACGGCTTCCACCGCTATCTCAAAGCTTCGCGTTCCAAGATGATGGACGCGATGCGCGAAAAACGCGCGCTTGAGCCGGGGATCGAAGCCGAGCTCAAGGAAGCGATCGCCGAATACAAGAAAACGCTCTAATCGACCGTTGTGGCGATTAATACCAAAGCCATCAATCGGCGCATCAAGTCGGTCGTCAACACCAAGAAGATCACGAAAGCGATGGAACTGGTGTCGGCTTCGAAGATGCGCAAGGCCGTGCAGGCCGTGCTCGCTTCGCGTCCCTACGCGAAGATGGCTTGGAGTCTCGCTGGACGCCTCGAGGCGCGCGGCGAAGAAGCGCACCCGCTCATGCGGACCCGCCCCGAAGTGAAGCGCACGCTCGCCGTGCTCATCACGTCGGATCGCGGCCTCTGCGGCGGCTTCAACGCGCAGGTCCTGAAGACGGCCGCCGAAGTCGTCCGCGCCCGCGCCAAAGACTCCGTCGATTTCATCGCTGTCGGGCGCCGCGGCGAACAATGGATCCGCCGCCGAAATCTCCCCCTCAAGGCCGCGTTCGAAGACCTCGTCGCCGGGGGAGCGCCACCGGCCACGAAGATCCGTCCGATCGCCCGCATGCTCAAAAACGGATTCACGGATGGGACGTACGACGAGATCATCGTCGTCTACACCGACTTCGTCTCCTCCGTCCTGCAGAAGCCGCGCTCCAAAACGCTCTTGCCGCTCCGGAAAGATTCCGATCTCGGCGAAGTGCAAGGACACGCCGAAACAACCGCGAACGAGAAGATGGCGGGGGAGTACCTCTTCGAACCGGACCCGCGGAGCGTGCTCGACGCACTACTGCCGCGCATCGCCGAAGCCCAGCTTTACCAGGCCGTCCTCGAGTCGCTGGCCTCGGAACACTCGGCGCGCATGCTGGCCATGAAGAACGCGACCGACGCCGCTTCCGACATGATCGACGATCTGCGCCTCACCTTTAACCAAGCCCGCCAAGCCGGCATCACGCAGGAAATCGCGGAAATCTCCGCCGGGCGCGCCGCGCTCGCCAACGCATGAACTCTATGAATGGAAAAATCGTACAAGTCATCGGTCCGGTCGTCGACGTCGAGTTCGAAAGCGAACTCCCGGCGATTTTGACCGCGCTCGAAACCAAAGCGGTCGACGGACACCGCGTCGTGCTTGAAGTCCAGTCGCACATCGGCGGCAACCGCGTTCGCGCCGTCGCCATGATGACGACCGACGCGCTGCGCCGCGGCCTCGAAGTCGTCAACACGGGCGCGCCGATTTCGGTGCCGGTCGGCAAGGAAACACTCGGCCGCATGTTCGACGTCGTTGGCGAACCAATCGACGGCGGCAAGGCCGTCGCGACGAAACAGCGCTGGGCCATCCATCGCGCTGCCCCGTCCTTCGACGAGCAGTCCACCAAAGCGGAAATTTTCGAAACCGGCATCAAAGTCATCGACCTGATCTGCCCCTTCTTGAAGGGCGGCAAGGTCGGTCTCTTCGGCGGCGCCGGCGTCGGCAAGACCGTCATGATCATGGAGCTCATCCGCAACATCGCTTCCGAGCACGGCGGCTTCTCCGTTTTCGCCGGCGTCGGCGAACGCACGCGTGAAGGTAAGGATCTCTGGAACGAAATGCACGAGTCGAAAGTCTTGGACAAAACAACGCTCGTCTTCGGCCAGATGAACGAACCGCCGGGCGCTCGCGCTCGCGTCGCGCTCTCCGGCCTCACCATGGCGGAATATTTCCGCGACGAAGAAAAGCAGGACGTCCTCCTGTTCGTCGACAACATCTTCCGCTTCACCCAGGCCGGCTCCGAAGTTTCGGCGCTCCTCGGACGCATCCCGTCGGCCGTCGGCTACCAACCGACACTCGCCAACGAAATGGGCGAACTCCAAGAACGCATTACCTCCACCAAGAACGGTTCGATCACGTCCGTCCAGGCCGTCTACGTGCCGGCCGACGACTTGACCGACCCAGCTCCGGCCACGACCTTCGGCCACCTCGACTCGACCGTCGTCTTGAACCGCGCGCTGACGGAAATCGGCATCTATCCCGCCGTCGATCCGCTCGACTCGTCTTCGACGATTCTCGACCCGCAGATCGTCGGCCAGGAACACTACGACACCGCCCGCGCCGTCCAGAAGGTCCTCCAGCGCTACAAGGAACTCCAGGACATCATCGCCATTCTTGGTATGGAAGAACTGCCGGAAGAGGACAAACTCCTCGTCGGACGCGCTCGCCGCATCCAGCGCTTCTTGTCGCAGCCGTTCTTCGTCGCCGAAGTGTTCTCGAACCAGCCCGGCCGCTACGTCCCGCTCAAAGACACGATCCGCGGCTTCAAAGAAATCCTCGAAGGCAAACACGACGACAAGCCGGAAAACGCCTTCTACATGAAGGGCTCGATTGATGAAGTCGTAGCGTAGCGACGATCCCGCGCACGCGGGATGACCAACCAACATTATGAAACTCCTCGA
>CAZKMF010000015.1:0-19298 GCA_964553975.1 uncultured Gammaproteobacteria bacterium
CGAGGTTAAGATAGCTTCAGTATGGACTACAACCCCTCTGTTTTCAAGGCCTACGACATCCGCGGCTTGGTTGGAAAGGATTTTGACAATGACTTTTGCGAAGCGCTCGGACGCGCCTTTGTCGTGCATACCGGCGCGAAGGTGATCGTGGCGCGACGCGACATGCGCGGCAGCTCGCCCGGCTATTTTGCGGCGCTCACGGCTGGTATGATGAAGCAGGGTGCGGACGTCATCGACGTTGGTTTGGTGTCGACGCCGATGTTTTATTTCGCCGTTTCCGAATACGAACTGCATGACGCCGGCATCATGGTGACCGCGTCGCACAATCCGGCCGAATACAACGGTTTCAAAATGGTCCACGGCGACGCGATGCCGATCGGCAAGGGGAGTGGCATGGAAGAACTCAAGGCTCTCGTCGAGAAGAATGAATTTCCGGACGCGCCGGAAGGCACACTGATCGAAACCGACATCGTCGAAGAGTATCTCGACCGTTTGTTCGAGCTCGTGCCGGCCGACTCGATCAAAAGCCTGACCGTCGCGGTCGACGCGGGCAACGGCATGGGCGGCGTCATCCTGCCCGAAATTTTCAAACGTCTCGACGTAAACGTACACCCGCTTTTCTGGGAACCGGACGGCACGTTTCCGAATCACGAAGCGAATCCGCTCAAAACGGAAACACTGAAAGACCTTCAAGCCAAAATCAAGGAGACGCGCGCCGATATCGGCATCGCGCTCGATGGTGACGCTGACCGTATCGGCCTTGTCGACGAAAAAGGCGACGTCGTTTCCGCATCCGAAATCATCGCTATGCTGGCGCACGTGCTCTTGCCCGGCCACACGGGGGAGATCGCGACGTACAACGTCAGTTGCGGACGCGCGGCGCCGGAAGAAATCAAAGCGTCCGGCGGCGTGCCGCTCATGACGCCGACGGGTCACGCGCTCATCAAGCATATTCTTCGCGAGAAAGACGCGTTGTTCGGCGGCGAGCTTTCGGGGCATTTCTATTTCCGCGATTTCGGCGGCGTCGAAAATACCGACTACGCGATGCTTTTGGTCCTTCAGCTGCTCTCGCGGCAAGAAAAAACGCTTTCCGAGCTCGTCGCGCCCTTCCGCCGGTACGCCCATTCGGGTGAAATGAACTTCAAAGTGGACGATGCCAAGGCGAAAATGACGGCGATTCGGGAAGAATATGCGCCGGAGGCCGTGACGATCACCGAAATCGACGGTTTGAGGCTTGACTTTTCTGATTGGTGGTGTAGTATTCGTGCGTCAAATACTGAGCCGCTGCTCCGACTGAACGTCGAGGCGTCGACCGCGGGTTTGATGGAACAAAAAAAGCAAGAACTCGTTTCGCTCATTGCCTCTTGAAGGAGGTACGGCATTGCTCCCCACCTTTTTCCCCGCCATCGAGGCTCTGTTCTCGGATCTGGACGGTACGCTGATCCATTCCGAGGTTCCGCTTCACAACGCGTGGATGGATGTTCTCGCTCGGCACGGCCGCGACTTTTCGCAGTTCGACTATCTGCGGATCATCGGGCTGCCGGAAGACGAGAAGATCGGCCTCGTGCTCGCGTTCTTCGGACTCGAGATGGATCACGCGGAATTCGATCACGAGCTGCAGCAGAGGATGCGCGAACGCCTGCCGGACGAGATGGAACTCATGCCCGGCGCGCTCAGCTTCCTCGAGAAGTGCGTCAGGACCGGCGCTCCGATCGGTCTGATCACTTCGGCATCGCAGTGGCACGCCGAGCTCGCGCTCGACAAGTTCGATCTCCGCAGGTTCTTCGACGCCAAGTCCATCATCACGGCTGACACGGAAGGACTCGAGGCGCGCAAGCCCAAGCCCGATCCGTATCTGATGGGCGCCCGACGTCTGGGTGCCAAGCCGTTCCGCTGCGTCGTCTTCGAAGATTCGCCGCACGGCGTCAGAGCCGGCCTCGACGCCGGCATGCGCGTCGTCGCTGTTCCGCACGCGCTCTCGCCCCGCGAGAAGCTCGTCGCGATACGCGGCGTCTGGGTGCTGCCCGAAGGCAAGCACATCGGCGACTTCACGTTCGACGACATCGCGCACCTGCTCCCGGGATAGTTCGCCATCGGCGGACACGGGGGCTTTTCTTTTTGAAAAGAAAAACCCGACTGTTCAGCCGGGAGTGCGTGCGTTGCGTCTGCCGCGCTTGAGCGCCGCTTGCGTGTCGAGATGCTGTCCGAGTCGATCGATCGCCTTCTCGAGGTCGGTCGGCCGTTCGCTGACAGCGCTTCGGTCCGCGATGAGTTGAAGATCGGCGAACTGCTCGAAGGTGAACTCGGCGAGCGAAACCGTCTTCAAGCGCCGCTCCATCTCGTCTCGCCGTTCCCAGAGGCGGTCGCGTTCCGAACGAGCAGCGTCGATATGCGGTTCCATCGGATGGCTCATGTGCGCTCCTTTCGCGGTGGCCTTGCGTAGGATCGATATCATGAAATAGGCTACACTGCAAATATGATCGGCCTCTTCGATTCCGGTATTGGCGGCCTTACCGTCGTGCGCGCGCTTCGCGCCGCGCGTCCGGATTTGTCGTACGTCTATCTCGGCGACACGGCGCGGGCGCCGTACGGACCGAAAAGCCCGGAAACGATCCGCCGCTATTCCGAGGAAGCCGTCGCGTTTTTGAAAGCGCAAGGCGCGAAAGCAATCGTCATTGCCTGCAATACCGCCTCTTCGCTCGCGGCGGAACACGTGCGCGCGCTTCATCCCGAACTGCCGATCTTTGAAGTCGTCGGCCCCGCCGTACGTCTGGCTGCGCGCGTCTCCGTCAAAAAGCGCGTCGGCATGATCGGTACGCGCGCCACGGTGGCGAGCGGTGTTTATGAACGTCGTTTGAAAGAGCTTGATGCGTCGATCGATGTCGTATCGAAAGCGGCGCCGCTTCTCGTTTCGCTTGTCGAAGAGGGCTGGGTTGATCAGCCGGAAACCGTCACAATCGTCGGAAAATACGTCGCCGAAGTCCGCGACGCCGGCGTCGACGCGCTTATTCTCGGCTGTACGCATTACCCGATTCTGAAAGCGCAGATCGCCGCCGCGATGGGGGAGGGCGTAAAGCTCGTCGATTCCGCCGAAGCGGTGGTCGCGGAGTTCTGTGCTACACTTGAAAAGAACGCGGAGCTTTCGGCGTCGCTTGACCGTGACGGCCGCTCCTCGTACTTCGTCACCGATCCGACCACGGCCTTTTCTTCGCTCGGCGCGCGCTGGCTCGGCACGGAGATTGTCGTTTCTCAAGCTCGTCTTTCCGCATAACAATGCTTTCGCTTCTTTCTCACGGCACGACCGTGCTCCTCTTCATCGTCGTTCTTGCCCTGCTCGTGCTCGTGCACGAACTCGGCCATTTTTTGACCGCGCGGTTGTTCGGCATCGACGTCGAGGAATTCGGTTTCGGCTTTCCGCCGCGCGTCTTCGGCGTCAAAAAAGGCAAGACGCTCTATACGCTGAACTGGATTCCTCTCGGCGGCTTCGTGAAAATCAAAGGCGAAGACGATCCGAACGCCAAAGGCCCCGGCACGTTCGCTAACAAACCGGCGTGGCAGCGCGCGATCGTGATCGGTGCGGGTGTCTTCATGAACCTCGTACTCGCTTCACTGCTTTTCGCGATTGGTCTCACGATCGGCATGCCGCAGGCCGTCGACAGTCTTCCGGCTAACGCACGCGTGCGCGACCCGCAAGTGCAGATCGTTGAAGTGATGAAAGGCACGCCGGCCGAACAGTCTGGATTCCTCGCCGGCGATACGCTCGCATCCATCGATGGCAAACCGTTTACGCAAATCAAAGACGTCCAAGCCTACGTCAATTCCGCCGAACCGCCGGTGCGCGTTGAAATCCATCGCGGCAAAGAAGTCTTCACGCGGGAAGTGACGCCGACGACCGACCCGACAAGCGGTAAGCGGGTGATGGGCGTCGCGCTCGTCGAGGCGGCAACCGTTTCCTATCCGTGGTACCTCGCGATCGGCAAAGGCGTCATGGCAACGGGGTTCTATTTGAAGGAAATTCTTCTCTCATTCGCCGACCTGATCAAGGGTTTGTTCGTCGGGCAAAAAGCCGGCGTCGAATTCTCCGGCCCCGTCGGCATCGCCGTCCTGACCGGCCGCGCCGCGCGCCTCGGCTTCACCTATCTCCTGCAATTCGCAGCACTGCTTTCGATCAACCTCGCGGTTATCAACGTCTTGCCGATCCCCGCGCTCGACGGCGGACGACTCGTCTTCATTATCATCGAAAAAATCCGCGGACGTTCCGTGCGTCCGATCGTTGAAGCGGTTATTCATCGCATCGCCTTTTTCCTGCTGCTCGCGCTCGTCGTCATTGTCACCGCGCACGACCTCGCGCGGTACGGAAACCAGATATTGAAAGCGCTGGGAAGTTTGATTGGAGTTTCGTAACCCAACGTGTTGTTTTAAACCACCCCGGCGGAGGCCGGGGCCCAGTCTTCAAAGGTCATCAAACAAATCCCGCCAGGCGGGATTTTTCGATTCGATAAGATGCAGCTTCCAAATACGATTCCATTCCTTCATTCGTTTTTCACGCTGCAACGCCGCTTCAAAATCCTCAATGGCTTCATAGTAAACCAGCATTTTTACACCGTAGCGTTTCGTAAAACCCTCGACAACTCCTTCCTTGTGTTCATGAACGCGTTTTTTCAAATCCGAAGTCTGGCCAATATAGATTGTGCCGTTTTTCCTGCTTGCGAGAATGTAAACGTAATACATAGAACACAGAGGGCTGGCCCCCGGCCTCCGCCGGGGTGGTACGTAGGGGAAACTGCATGAAATACCGCATAACGACCATTTATATGGCAAGAAGATGACAAAATCAGCCTTTTCCCTTAAAGTACCCGTATGAAAGAGCATCTTGAACGGCTTCAAACCGAAGCCACGGCCGTTCTCCGGGCCGCCAAAGACGCGGTGGAATTAGAGGCCGCCGAAATCAAATATCTCGGACGCAAAGGCGAAATGGCCGCTTTGATGCAGGGCATGGCGGGTTTGTCTTCGCATGAACGCCCGATGATGGGTCAGCTGGCCAACGAAGTGAAGGTTGCGATCGAACGCGCGCTGGCTGAACGCCGCAAAGAACTCGAATCCGAAAAACTCGGCAAGCTGGCGACGGAGGAGTGGATCGATCTCACCGCGCCGGGCACACGTCCGTCGAAAGGGCATCTTCACCTCGTTACGGACGCTGTTTCGGCGATTACGGATATTTTCGCCAAGATCGGTTTTACGCGGGTGCGCTATCCCGAAGTCGAGTGGGATTGGTACGCCTTCGAAGCGCTCAACATGCCGAAAGACCATCCCGCGCGCGACGAATGGGAAACGTTCTTCATGGACGCGCCTGAACACGCCAAGCTCGGCAAGATGGTGCTGACGCCGCATACGTCCTCCGGTCAGGTGCGCGAAATGCAGAAAGGGAAGCTCCCGATCCGCATGATCAACATCTCGAAAACGTACCGCCGCCAAAGCGACGTGACGCATGTACCGATGTTCCATCAGTTCGAAGGTTTGATGATCGACAAAAACGTTTCCGTTACGCACTTGAAAGGCGTGCTCGATCATTTCGCGCGCGCATTTTTCGGTCCGACGCGCGTCACGCGCCTGCGCCCATTCCACTTCCGCTTCACCGAACCTTCGTTTGAAATCGATATCTCCTGCGACCTCTGCGGCGGCACCGGCAAAATTGGCGAAGGAAAATGCCGCGTCTGTAAGGAAGGCTGGCTTGAACTCGGCGGCGCCGGCATGGTGCATCCGAACGTCCTCAAGGCTGGTGGTGTTGATCCGGAGAAATGGAGCGGTTTCGCCTTCGGTTGGGGCGTCGAACGCACGATGATGATGCGTGAAGGCGTGAAGATCGACGATATCCGCCGCCTGTATAAGAACGACTTCCGATTCCTCCAGCAGTTCTGATATGGGATTTCTCGCCATCCTTGTCGCGCAAACCTTCTACACCGTCGCCGACGTCTTTCAAAAGAAAGCGCTCGGCAATTTGGGGTATTCGTTCCGTACGTTCATAAACCCTGCGTTCGCTTTTACCTTCCTTATTTCGGCGACCGGGTTCGTCTTCCAAATGTACGGTCTCTCGAAAATCGAGTTGTCGCGCGCGATTATTCTACTCTCGGTCTGCGGTGTCATCTTCGCGGCGATCGCTGGTATCATCGTTTTTCATGACAAGCTCATGTGGTGGAACTGGCTTGGCATCGGCTGTGCCATTGCGGCGATCGTGCTCGTAAATGTCAAATAATTCCATGTACACTTCTATGAAAAAGTCCGGTCTCGTTCTTATCGCGTTCGCAAGTCTTCTGATTGGAGCTGGGTGCGCGCAACAAGCGTCTGTGGACACGAATACACTCACTCAAGCCCCCGCACCGATCACCGCACCGATCACCGCACCGATCGCGGAGGAGCCTAAAACCCCCGCCCCTGAACCGAAAGACTCCGCGCCGGCAGCTCCTGAGGCTCGGCAGCCGGTCGTCAATGTCACGCCATCAGGCGAAGCTTGGCTTGTTATTGCCGACGGAAAAAAAATCGCCGAAATCCCGTGGCCAGTCGATAGCGATGGACCGAGCGCCGAGCTTGTCGCCCAATCCTCATCCGCTGTCTATGTGAGCGTGTGCCCTGGTGGATTGGGCGGCGCGTATGTATATGCGGCTTGCCCTATCGGATTGATTCAGGTGGATCTTGCGACCGGTCAGAAGAAAGACTTGAGTACGAAAGGTGTTCTTCAGGATGTTTCGGTGGCGGGCATGCTGGTCGCTTGGAAAAATGATTCCGCGAAAAAACTGATCGTGAAGAGTTTGACTGACGGTTCCGAACAGCGCGTTATCAGCGTGTCGGGTGTTACGGCTTTCGGCGACGCGCATTTTTCGCCGGACGGCAAAAAGATTGCGTACGCAACCTTCTTGGGCGATAGTAACGCCTTCTTCGGAATCCCGGGCGGCGCCTATTCAAGCCAGGTCATCATGATCGATCTCGCGTCCGGGAACCGCACGGTCATTGCGGAAAAGAAAAACGCCGCCTTTTCCGTCACGGGTTGGAAGGATGCCTCCACGGTCGAGTATCGTCAGCAATAAAAAAATCGGACCGCATGAACCTCCTCGTCTCCTACAACTGGTTGAAACAGTACGTGAAGCTGAAAGAAACGCCGCAGGAATTCGCGGCGCGGCTTTCGCTTTCTGGTCCGTCGATCGAGCGCATCTACCCGCAAGGCGCGGCGCTCAACAACGTTGTCGTCGGCAAGATTGTGAACGTGAAGCCGCATCCGAACGCCGACAAACTGCGCGTCGTCGAAACCGATCTCGGTACGATGACGAAAGACATCGTCTGCGGCGGATCGAATCTGGCACCCGGCCAACTCGTCGTCGTGGCGCTTCCCGGTTCCTGGGTGAAGTGGCACGGAGAAGGGGAGCCGGTGGAAATCAAAGCGGCGGCGCTCCGTGGCGTCGAATCGTACGGCATGATCTGCGGCGCCGACGAAGTCGGTTTGCTCGATCGCTTTCCGAAAAAAGAAGAGAAGGAGATCGTCGACCTTACGTCCTTGAAGTTCAAGCCGGGCACGCCGATCGCTGAAGCGCTCAAGATGGACGACGTCATTTTCGACGTCGAAGTCACTTCGAACCGTCCGGACGCCTTTTGCATGACGGGTATGGCGCGCGAAGCTTCCGCGATTTTGAACGCGCCGCTGACGTGGAAAGGCCCAAAAATGCCGAAGATGAAGACGGGATCAAAAGCGTTGCCGCTTTCCGTCATACTTGAAGCGAAAAAACTCTGCCCGCGCTACCAGGCGGTCGTCATGAAGAACGTGAAGGTCGGCCCGAGTCCGGCGTGGATGAAAGAACGTCTCGCGTCCGCCGGCGTCCGCTCGATCAACAACCTCGTCGACATCACCAACTACGTCCGCCTCGAGCTCGGTCAGCCGATGCACGTCTTCGATTACGAAAAACTCGGCGGCGCCAAAATCGTCGTGCGCGAAGCGAAGGCGGGGGAGAAACTCAAAGCGCTTGACGGCAATGCCTACGAACTCAAAGCGGGGCAGCTCGTGATCGCCGACGCGACGCGTCCGGTCGCGGTCGCTGGCGTCATGGGTGGCGAGGAAAGCGGCGCGACCGAAAGCACGACGACGATCGTCTTCGAATCGGCGGCGTTTGATTCCGTATCCGTCCGGCGCACCGCCCGCGCTCTGAACCTGCATTCCGACTCTTCGCAACTCTACGAAAAAGGCTTGTCGACCGAAATCACGACGCTCGCGCTCGAACGCGCGGCCGAACTCGCCGTCGAACTCGCCGGAGCCGAAGTCGCTTCCAAAATCATCGATGCGCGCGCGTCCGCCTACAAGCCGCTCGTCTTTCCATTTCGCCCGGAACGCGCCGCCGAGCTGATCGGTGTTTGGATTCCCGCCGCCAAAATGAAAAAGATCCTGACGGATCTCGGTTTCAAAGTTTCCGGCGCGGCCAAAACCTGGAAAGCCGTCGTTCCGCACTGGCGCGATCACGACATCGAAGGCGAGCGCGATCTCGTCGAAGAAGTCGCGCGCGTCTACGGCTACGGCAACTTGCCTTCGGTCATGCCGGAGGGCCGCCTGCCGCTCGCCGAACTCGACAAAACGCTCGTCTGGGAAGACAAAGCCAAGCGCCATTTGAAAGACTGGGGCTTCACCGAACTCATGACCTATTCCTTCATCTCGAAGGACGTGGCCGAGAAATCCAACTGCGGCGTTCAGAAGATGGTGCGCGTGTCGAATCCGCTTTCCGAAGAATTCGAATACATGCGCGACCGCCTCGTCGGCAGTCTTCTTAAAGTCATTTCCGAAAATCAGGAAGAAGCCGTCGCTGGCCGCGCGTTCGAACTCGCGAACGTCTACATTCCGCGCGAGGGCGATCTGCCGCTCGAGTCACCCCGCCTCATCATGGCAGCTTGGAGCCGTAACGAGGACGGCCGCGATGTTTTCGCGATCAAAGGCGCGCTCGAAGCATTGCTTGAAGAGTTTGGCGTGCGCGGCGTTGAGATCGTCCGGGGTGAAGGTTCCGATCTCTGGCATCCTGGCCGCAGCGCGACTGTCAATGTTGGCGGCGAGATGCTCGGCGGGTTTGGTGAGTTCCATCCGGAACTCCTCAAGAAGTTCGGTATCGACCACCGCGTCGCGGCCGTCAGCCTTGATTTTTCCAAGCTTTGCGCGTATGCTTCGGCCGCCAAGTTCTATACGCCGATTCCCGAATTCCCGCGGGTAAAGCGCGACCTCGCCTTCGTCGTCGAGCGGCATCTCGAGCACGCCGCCATCGCGGCCAAACTCGCGCACGCCGATCCGATGATTGCTTCCGTCGAACTCTTCGACGTCTACGAGGGCAAAAACCTCGGAGCGGGAAAGAAGAGCATGGCCTACCACCTCGAATTCGGAGCCGTCGACCGCACGCTCAAGGCCGAAGAAGTCGACCGCGTGCTCGAGACGCTCCGCGAGAAGCTCAAAAAAGAATTCTGCGCCGAAGTCCGCTCTTAACGCTATCCGTATGAACCGCAACGAATTCCTGACGAAACAACACGACGAAGTTCGCGCGACGCTCGAACGGCTCCGTGAACACGCCTTGGCCTTCGAAGAGAAACTGCAGGAAGGCGGAGAAGCGGAAGAGTGGCAGCCGCTCGTCGATGCCGCCAAAGAAGGCGTTGCCGCGCTCGAACCGGTCCTGGCCGACTTCGACAATACCGGCGTCGATCCTGAAGAACTCGTGCAGTACGCGCAAACGATCGAATACTGGCAGGAGCGGGAAACTGAATTCGCGAAAAAACTCGCCTGATATGTCCTCACACGAAGAAGTCAAAGAATTGTCCGATCGTTTCGAAGCCCATCGCGAAGCCATTGAAGAGCGGCTCAAGCAGGAACCGGCTGACGACGAGATGCGCGACACACTCGAAGAGGTTGAAGAAACCATCGAGACCCTGACGCCGATGCTCTCGGTCGACGACGAAGACCTCGCGAAATACGAGGACCAGCTCTCTGAAATGACCGCCAAAGAGGAAGCGCTCGCCGAGCGTCTTCAAAGGTGATAGACTGGGATCATAAAGGAGGATATGGTCATCAGCTCATCGAAAGACATCCTATTTCTCGTCTTGGCGTTCTGCGCGCTCTGGTTCACGATTTTCGTGTGCTGGGCCCTGTGGTACGTCATCGGCATGTTGCGCGACGCCTCATCGGTGATGCGCGAAATCCACGAGAAGATCGCGGCGATTGATCGCGCGGTCCACGCGGTCCGCGAAAAAGTCGAAGCTTCGCTCGGTTCGTTTGGCATCGCGGCGGCCGGCATGAAAATGCTCGGCGGCTACCTTGAAAAGCGGAAAGAGAAGGCGGCGGCCAAGATCGAGAAAGTCGCCCAGAAGCTGAAGAAGAAGGCGATGAAAGTGAAAAAACGGATCAAGGAAGAACTGGAAGACGAATCCGAAGACTTGAGTTAAAGAAAAAGCCACGGCCGCTAGGTCGTGGTTTTCGATTGGGCGCGATCATGGCGCCAGAGGGCGTAGAGCTCGCGGAGATCGGCGTCCTCGAGCCAGGCGTCTTCCCGCAGATTGCGCGTGCTGCGCGCGCGGTAATCGCCCATTTCCGTCAGGAACTCGACGAAGTCCGAAGGCATCGGTCCACGCGTGACGACGGCGGAAGACGACGGAGTAGGTGCGGGATCGGGCGTCTTCGGTTCCGCGGGCGCGGGGCGCTCGGCGTTGAAGCGCGCGCGGATCGACGGGTTCTCCCAGTTCTCGAGGGAGCCCTTGATCTGCGGCTTCTGCGTCGCGCACCACGTCTTGAACTCGGGATGCATCATCGCCTTGCGCTTGTGTCGATCCGCGGCCGTTTGCGCTGCCTTCGTCTCCAGGCGATCCGTCGCGCGAAGTCGTTTCGGAGCGTCGCTGACCGGCGTGCCGAACTCCCGTTGGAGCGCGGGGTACTCCTTGAGGAGCGCGTTGCGCTGGCCGTAGAGAAAGGTCAGACGCGCGTTGATTTCCTTGAGCTGCGTCAGGGCCTCGGGCGGGTTCCTGAGAGCGTTGAGGTGGAAGAACGTTCCTTTCCCGTCCGACAGCTTGTCCCACTCCGCCTTGAGCGGACCCTTCTTGTGGTTCAACTGGTCGATCTCGTCCTGCAGAACGCGAACTTCAGTGCGCGGATCTTGGCTGGGCATTGGTGCCTCCGACGTGAGGAAAAAAGAACGCTCGATCTCCCGAACCTAGCGGAAAATGGCGCATTCGTCAAGGGGATGCTATCCTTTTGGCGAAGATTCATATACGCCTATGGAAACACCACACGGATTGCCGGCCGTCAGCTGCATGGACTTGCGGAAGTTCAAAGAAAACGGAGACAAGCACATTCTGATCGACGTGCGCGAAGAAGCGGATTACGAAGCGGGCCACGTTGAAGATTCGATCCATGTGCCCGTGCGCGAGCTCGAAGCGAACATCGAATCGATCGTGCCTGACAAGAACGAATACGTCATTGTGATCGGCGAAGAGCGCGGTTTCGCTCCGGAAACGTACGAGCAACTGAAGAACAAGGGCTACACGAAAGTAGAATTCCTGCTCGGCGGTTTCGACGAATGGTGCAAACCGGCTACTCCGGACATCAGCGATCTCAAGGAAGACGCGGAAATGGAAAAAGAGATCGCCGAAGATCGCGGAGAGCACGGCGAAGATCAGGATGATATCGAACAAGGCACGCAAGACGAGCCCTTGATGTAGTCCCGGGAGGGGAATTGACAAAAAAGCCGATATTCATTGGCTCCCGGCCAGATAGTTGCTATACTTCCTTACGTATTAAGACTTATCCACAGAGAGACCGTATGCCTAAGATGAGCAAGTCCCAGGTCGTCGCCGCGATGGCCGAAAAGTGCGGCATGTCCAAGAAGGACGCCGGCATGTACTTGGAAAACCTCGCCAAGTTGGCGGAGACCGAAGTCAAGAAGAACGGCGAATTCGTTCTCGCCGGATTCGGCAAGCTGGTCAAGATGCACCGCAAGGAACGCATGGGCCGCAACCCGGCCACCGGCGCTCCGGTCAAGATCCCGGCGAAGACGGTCGTGAAGTTCCGCCTCGCGAAAGCGATGAAGGACGCCGTTCTCTAAGAGATCGAAAAAAGACGGGCGAAAGCCCGTCTTTGCGTTTCTAAGCGTGTACGGTCGGAGCCGGCAGCCACCAGTAGGTGCCTGACTGCGTGATCGCCAGGCGATGTGCGCGGGCTCGCCGGTGTGAAGCTTCGAGCCAGAGCGAGGTCATGGCGGTCTTGAGCGCGACGGTCATGCCGAGGCTCACTCGTCCGTAGACTTCGACGTAGAGCAGTGGGCCGTCCGTGCCGTGTGGAGCACGTTCGAAGAATGTCTTGATCTTCGCTTCGGCCCCTCGCTTCTGCGTGATCTGCACGCCGATTGGTCGGTAGGGTCCGGCGAGCGGCGCGATCGCCGTTACGAGCAGGTCGATCTTGTGGGCGTGGTTCAGCTCCGTCGATTGGGTGAACTCGACGCCGAGTTCCCGCAGGCGATCGGAGAGTTGAACTTCAGTCGCTTCGCGTACGTAACGCGGCGGCCTACAACGGGTACGTCGACTCAACGTGGCCTCCGGGAATGAGCTGGCGACACTGTAGCGCAACAGGCGTAGGGCGCAAGGGGGAGGAGTCCTGGCGCGTTTCCTGCTATGATACAGGCAGCTATGACGAAAGAAGGACTGTACGACATTGCGTTTCGGTTGGGTCTGATCGGCAAGGCGCTGTTCTCGGCGATCGAGATTATCGGCGGTTTTTTCGCGCTGATCATCGGTCACGACACGCTCTTGAAACTGATGCTCTACGTGACGCAGGACGAACTGTCCGAAGACCCGAACGACGTGCTGGCCCAGACGCTCGTCGGTTCGGCGCATTATTTTTCGATCAGCACGCAGTATTTCACCGCGCTGTATCTTTTGAGCCATGGTTTGGTCAAAGCGCTGCTCGTGCTCGGACTTTTGAAGAAGAAAGCCTGGTGCTATCCGCTTGCCGCCGTCGTCTTCGGTTTTTTTGTCGCCTATCAACTGTTTCGCTACAGCCACACGCACTCGCTCTGGCTGCTGGCGATTACGGGCATGGATCTCATGATCATCGCGTTGGTGCTGCACGCCTACTGGCATCTGCGGCATCCCGTGCGAAACGCCGCGTAACGTCTCGCCGATCGGGCGGATTTCGTGTATACTGTCCGCATTACGTTCTTACTTTTTCATATGGCCAAAGGGAACAACTCCCAGCAGCGCGAAAAGAAGAAACCGAAGGGCGGAAAAAAGAAGTAGGTTCGCGAAACATCCCGCGCTGCGGGGTGTTTTTGTTTCTGCTACACTAAAGGCACTTCTATGGACGACACGCTTGAGCCGAAACATAAGAACTACCTGATCGCCGTATTAGGCGTATTGCTGATACTTGGCGGCGGCGTGTTGATCGTCCGGCATATTGGGCAAGGCGCGGCGACGGTTGAAGAGCCTGCGTTGCCGCCTCCGCCGGCGCTCGATCGCGCCGACTACGACCGCCGCCTCCGCCGCCTGGCCCACGTGCCGGAAGACGCGACGAATACGGAGAGTCTGCGTTGGCCGGCCAAAGCCGCGTATCCGAATTACGGCGCGCTTTTGCCGTTCAAGCGTATCGTGGCCTATTACGGAAACTTCTATTCCAAAGGCATGGGCGTGCTCGGCGAGTATCCGGAGGACGTCATGCTTGAGAAATTCAAAAAAGAAATCGCCGCCTGGGAAGCCGCTGATCCAGAAACGCCCGTGCTGCCGGCGATCGATTACATCGCGATCACTGCGCAGGGGAGCGCCGGCAAAGACGGCATGTACCGCGCACGCATGCCCTTCGATCAGATTGATAAAGCGCTTGCCATCGCCGAGAAGGTGAATGGGATTGTCATTCTTGAAGTGCAGGCAGGCCTCTCCGACGTGATGACGGAAGTCAAAACGCTCGAACCGTATCTCAAAAAACCGAACGTCCATTTGGCGATCGATCCCGAATTCGCGATGAAAAAATCCGGAGTGCGTCCGGGTCTCCAAGTCGGTACCGTCGACGCAACAACCGTGAACGCCGCTGCAGAATATCTGGCGACGATCGTACGCGACAACGCTCTGCCGCCGAAAGTGCTGATCGTTCATCGTTATACCAAACCGATGGTCACGAACGCGACCAAAATCGTTCCGCTGCCGGAAGTGCAGGTCGTGATGGATATGGATGGCTGGGGCGGCATCTCCAACAAGATCAGTACGTACGATTCATACATCAAACCCGAACCCGTCCAGTTCACGGGCTTCAAACTGTTCTACAAAAACGACATCAAGTGGCTGGGTTCGCGCATGCTGACGCCGGAAGAAGTGTTGAAACTGACGCCGTCGCCATCCTTCATTCAATATCAGTAGTATGGAGACGCACCGGATCTACGCAATGCCTTTTGCCAAGGTGTATCCCGCCTATCTCGCCAAGGCCAAGAAAAAAGGACGCACGAAAGCCGAAGTGGATGAGGTTATTCGCTGGTTGACGGGGTATACGCAGAAAGGATTGGAAGGGCAGTTGAAGAAGATGACGGACTTTGAAACGTTTTTCGCCAAAGCTCCGAAACTCAACCCCGCGCGGAAGCTCATCAAGGGCGTCGTCTGCGGCGTGCGGGTGGAAGACATCAAGCACCCGACGATGCAGGCGATCCGATATCTCGATAAGCTGATCGATGAGTTGGCAAGGGGGAGGGCAATGGAGAAAATTCTGCGCGCCTAATATTTCATTCTATGAAAGCTAAATTTACAACCATCGCCGCCTATAATCGCGGACAGTTGAAAGGCGACAAAGCGATCTGCGACCTCCTGAAACGCGAAATCGACAAGGCTTTGCCCAAAGCTGAAAGCAAAATCTGGCACGGAAGCCCGGTGTGGTTTTTGGATGGCAACCCCATCGTTGGTTACCATCGCTTGAAAGACGGCATGCGCCTCATGTTCTGGAGCGGCCAGTCGTTCAAGGAGGAAGGGCTCGAGCCGGAAGGTTCCTTCATGGCCGCCGAGGCGCGCTACGCCGACGCCAAAGAGATCAAACTCGCCGCCCTTCGCCGCTGGCTCGCCGCGTCGAAAAAGATCCAGTGGGATTACAAGAACATCTTGAAGCACAAGGGACTTGTGAAGTTGAAAGGTCTCTAAAGCGCGTATGAAACCAAAGAGCGCAAGCGTGCGCGTGCCGCATGCCGTGCCGGCCGACGTAAAAAAGATGCTCGCCGCTTCTTCGAAAGCAAAAGCAGTTTGGGATACGATCACGCCGCTCGCGCGTAACGAATGGGTTTGTTGGATCACTTCCGGCAAGCTAGCGGAAACGCGAAAGATCCGCCTCGAAAAAGCGGAGTCGAAACTCTCCGGCGGCATGCGCCGCCCGTGCTGCTGGGAAGGGTGCTCGCATCGGTGATCCCTCTCGAGATGGAAACTCCCCGTAAAGGGAGTTTTCGTTTACACTTCGATCATGTACCTTTGGTGCCAGGCACGGATACGAATACCTTAAAGAGCATCTCTATGGCCACGATAAACCCCTACATCAACTTCAACGGAAATGCGGAAGAGGCGTTCATGTTTTACAAATCCGTCTTTGGCGGGGAATTCTCCGGCATTACGCGTTTCAAAGACCTCGCGAGCCCGGAGTTCCAGGTACCTGAACACGAGGCAGATAAAATCATGCGCATCATGCTGCCGATCGGCGGCAATGTCTTGATTGCAAACGATGTTCCGGAAAGCATGGGGCGCGTGAACGAGAACGAAAACCGCTCGAAGATCGCCGTCACGGCAGAAAGCCAGGAAGAAGCCGCTCGGATTTTTGGCGGACTCTCGGCGGGCGGAACGGTTGAAATGCCGCTCGCGGAAAGTCCTTGGGGCGGCTCCTTTGCCATGTTCAGGGACAAATACGGTATTGAATGGACCGTGGAATTCGTTCCCAAAAAATAAGTTCGGCTCTCTTTGGCGAGTTGTGAAAAAGCGAAACCTCTTCAGCGAACGCGTCGTCGAGCTCGCTCTTTCGATCCCGAAAGGCCGCGTCACGACCTACGGCCGCATCGCCCGCGCCGCCGGCGGGGGAGCGATGGCCTCGCAAAGTATCACCTCGATTTTGTGGAAAGCCGAGCAACGCGGGGTGAAGAATATTCCGTATCACCGCATCGTGTACGCGGATGGGAGGATTTGGATTGATCCGAAGCGGCGGGAGGAGAGGTTAGCGCTCTACAAAAAGGAGAAGGTTACCATCGACAAAGATGACAAAGTCGTAGATTTCAAGAAGAAGGTTATCGAGCCTCTTGCGTAAAAAGAGATGCCTCTGCTAGGACCCGGCTGTGGGCCGGCAGTCAAGGCGACAGCCAGACTTGATATTCTCGGCTTTGGGGTTCGATTCCCCGCCGGTCCACCACCGCAGGTTGACATACGTGCGGTGAGAGGCGTACTGTAGCGCCATATCAAGTCTGGCTCGTCTTGGCGAAAGCTGAGCAAAAACTCCCCGAAAGGGGAGTTTTTGTGTGCTTTTTTACCTGCCACCCCGGGCTTGACCCGTGGTCCGGTTCCGCCATGCAAACCCTTGTACGAATTGGGTTTACGTGTTCGCCTATTTTCCATTAGAATCGGGTAGTATTACTACGTATGGCTGATGAAAAAAAAGGAAAAACCAGTCGGAGGCACGTACATCTTGCTGATATCCCGAAGAAATACTTTCCTCGGAACACTAAAGCAAAACAGTACAGAAATGAGCTTGTGCGGCTCTTTGGGGATTTATGGTTCACACTGCACGAAATGCAGCACGCAGCACAGGCTTGCGCATTCGATATTAAATCCATCGCGAAGAAAAACGGCTTCGTACCACAGCCCGGTGAGGTTTTTAGAATGGTGAGAAACTTTACTTACCATCACGAAAATTTCTGCTATCGACTCTATTCATTCCGAGACAAGCTCTTACAATTTGTAAACGCCATCCTCCCGGTTGGGTACGCGGAACAAGATGTACGTTTTCGTAACATGATGGTAAATCCTGAGATTAAAAAATCCGGCATTTTGAAAGACCTTGAAAAGTTTTCCGAAAACCAAATTTTGGGAGAAATCATTAAGGATAGAAATTCCCTGACACACAAACTTTATTACGGAGACGAATTTGATCAATATTATCGTCCCAAAGAGGAGACAGCTAATTCAAATATGAGAGGTTGGTTTGGAAAATGGCGAAAAAGCATATTGGAACGGGCTGATCGTTCTATACATGCCATGCGTGCGTTGAGCGACATTGCTAATAACACAGCTCTTAAAATCGTTAAATACAAAGAGCACGAGTAATTTGAATCGTGCATGCCCGCCAAATTCACCCACCTCCACACCCACTCCCATTATTCCCTTTTAGAGGCCCTGCCTCAGGTGGATAAGTTGGTTAAGTTTGCCAAAGCGCAGGGGGCGGGGGCGGTGGCGCTGACGGATAACGGGAACATGTTCGGGGTGATCGAATTCGTGCAGGAGTGCAACAAAGCCGAGATCAAGCCGATCATCGGCTACGATGCGTTCGTGGCGGTCGATACGATTGAGATGAAGCGGCACCGCGTCGATGACAAGAACTCGCGCCTCGTACTGCTCGCCGAAACGATGGAGGGCTATAAGAATTTGATGAAGCTCGCTTCGGTCGCCTACCTCGACGGTTTCTACTATCGCCCGCGTATCGATCGGAGTCTTCTTCGCCAGCACGGAAAGGGGATCATCGCGCTCGCCGGGCCGCGCAGCGATGTCGGCAAATGGCTCGCCGACGGCGATCTGGAAAAAGCGCGCGAGCGGGCGGCGGAGTATCGCGATATTCTTGGCGCTGACAATTTTTTCTTCGAGCTGCTTCACCAGCCGGACAGTCCGACGCAGAAAGAAACGAACGACGCTTTTATCGCGCTCGGCAAGGAACTCGGCATCGGCGTCGTCGCTTCGCGCAACGTCTATTATTTGAAACCGGAGCAGGCCGAAGCGCGTTCGCTTTTGCTCTGCATCAAAGACAACCGCACGCTCGAAGAGCGCGAACGTTCCGTTACGGCCGACAACGATCTTTCGATGTCGCACCCGGACGAAATCATCGAAGGGTTCAAAGATGTTCCCGAAGCGCTCGAGAACAACGAAAAGATCGCCGCGCGCTGCAACGTGCAGCTTGAGCTCGGCAAATGGAACTTCCCGATCTACGACATTCCGGACGGCCTCACGAAGGATGAATACCTCAAAAAGATTTCTTTCGAAGGTCTTCGCGAGATTTTGAAACGCGATCTCAATCAGACGGAGATCGATCGTTTGAATTACGAGCTCGATATCGTCGAGAAGAAGGGCTACGCCACCTATTTCTTGGTCGTTGCCGACTACGCATCTTGGGCGAGACGTGAAGGTATCGTCTCCACCACTCGTGGTTCGGCTGCCGGTTCGCTCATGGCCTTCGCGATCGGTATCGTCACGGTTAATCCGCTCGACTTCAACCTGCCGTTCGAGCGTTTCTTGAACCCGCTGCGTCCCTCGGCGCCTGATATCGATATGGACTTCGCCGACCACCGTCGCGGCGAGGTCTTGGAGTACGTCACCAAAAAATACGGCGTCGACCGCGTGGCTCAGATCTGTACGTTCGGAACGATGGCGGCCCGCGCTTCGATGCGCGACGTCGGCCGCGCGCTCGGTTATCCCGTCGCGTTTTGCGACCAGATCGCGAAAACAATTCCGTTCGGCCAGCAAGGATTCGCCATGACGATCGATCGTGCGCTCGCCGAAACGCCGGACTTCAAGCGCCGCTACGACGCCGAGCCGGAAGTGAAGCGCCTTGTCGATCTCGCCAAGCAGATCGAAGGCAACGCCCGGCACTGCTCGGTGCACGCTTGTGGCGTCGTCATTTCCGACAAACCGCTCGTCGAGTACACGCCGCTACAGAGAGAAGCGGGCGGCGAAGCGGTCATCACGCAATACGAAATGAGTTCGGTCGAAGCCGCCGGCGTCCTCAAGATGGACTTCCTCGGTATCCGCAACCTTTCGATTTTGGAATACGCGATCGAACTGGCGCGCAAAACCAAGGGCGCGCACATCGACTTGGTCCACATGGACCGCAAGGACAAAAAAACGTTCGAGATGCTCGCCGCCGGAAAGACGATGGGTCTCTTCCAGTTGAACGGCGACGGCATGACGAAGTACCTGATGCAGCTCAAGCCGACGTGTCTCGAAGACATCATGGCTATGGTCGCGCTCTATCGCCCGGGCCCGATCGAAATCATCCCGGATTTCATCCGCCGCAAGCACAATCCGAAGCTGAT
>CAZKMF010000016.1:0-6921 GCA_964553975.1 uncultured Gammaproteobacteria bacterium
TATCAGATCGATTCACCGAGCAGCGAAAGCTCGGTGATCGGGATCGACGTTCAAACGGGTCTTCCGACAACTCTTGCGATGGCCGACCTAAAGCCGGTCATGGACAGTTCGCTCACGGCAGAAATGCCGGACCTCAGCGACTCGAGTCTCGGCGACAAGAACTGGAACATTGCGTTGAAGAAATTCGACGCCATTCGCCCCTTCATCGACGTTCACACGCCAGGCACAAAGGCGGTGGAGGAAGCTGCCGCCAAAGCGAATGTCGATACGGCGACGATCTATCGATGGCTCAAGAAATACCGTCTCTACCGAGATATCGCATGTCTTTGCCCGAAGCCGCGCGGCTGGCAAAAGGGAAATAGCCGGCTCGACGAAAATCAGGACATCGCGATCAAAACGGTCATCGACGACTTCTATCTCAAGCCCCAAAGGCCGTCGATCAAGCTTACGATCGAGCAAGTCGAAAAATTCTGCTTCAAGCAGGGCATCAAGTGCCCCGGGGCCGCTGCGATTCGAGCGCGTATCGCGCAGGTTTCAGAACAACGTCGGCTACGCAAGCGCGGCCAGAATAAACTGGCCGACGCGAAGTATCTCGTCATGGTGACGAAGAACGGCGTCATCAAGAAAACGGAAATTTCCGAATTCAAGGAAGTGCGCCGCAGCGGTTTGATCGCGATCAAGATTCGCCCCGAGGACAATCTCGAGTGGGTGAAACCTTCCGGCGGCAACGACGACATCATTCTCGTCACGTCGCAGGGCCAGTCGATCCGCTTCACCGAAAAAGACGTGCGCGCCATGGGCCGCTCGGCCGCGGGCGTGACCGGCATGCGCTTGAAGGGCAAAGACGCGATCGTCGGCATGGACGTCGTCGACGGCAAAGCGGTCGACAAGGGCGCGTTCGACCTGATGGTCGTTATGCAGCACGGCTACGGCAAGCGCACCAACTTGAGCGAATACAAGGTGCAGGGCCGCGCCGGTTCCGGCATTAAAACCGCCGAAGTTACGGCCAAGACCGGCCCGATCGTCCAAGCGATGCTGATCAACGTCAAAGATGAACGCGACGTGATCGTCATCTCCGAAAAAGGACAGGTTATCCGCTTCACGTCCAAAACCGTTCCGCAGCTCGGCCGTCAGACGCAGGGCGTGCGCGTAATGCGCTTCAAAGCCGAGAACGATTCCGTTTCCAGCGTCACTCTTGTCTAACCTATGAAATTCTTTGCCTGGCTCCAGCATTGGGTTCGTACCGCCGTCGCCGCTTCAAGCCGCAAGGAATTTTACCGACGTCTTGAAGAGCGGAAAGTCGGCGAAGGCATCGCGCATCTCGCGCTGCTCTCGCTGTTCCTCCTCGTGCTTCCGTTCATCGTGTACTTCTTCGTCGACGCGGGTCGGGCATCCAATATCTTCACGGAGAACCTCCGCTCGCGGATTCCGGCCGGCACCGTCTTCGAAATGAAGGACGGGAAGTTCACCGACACGCTGGCGGAACCCGTCGTCTTCGGCGACAAGAATTTCGTGGTGCGCGTGAACAGCGCCACGAGCAGTCTCACGCTCGCGGAGGGGGAGAACGGGCTGCTCGTGACCTCGACGGGCATCACCCAGCAGGACGGTCCGAAAACGCAGACGGTTTCTTTTAAGGACGCTCCGAATTTCCGCGTCACCCGCGAGGAGATCCTGGACGGCATCGCTCGCTGGATGCCGGTCGTGCTGTTCGTCGGCGCGATCTTCGTGAGTATCATGATGTTCGGCATCAAGCTGTTCGGGTTCTTGTTCAGCGCCGCCGCGCACGCGCTCTTGCTCTATTTCGCCTTGAAGGTCGCCAAGCGTTCGTGGCCGTGGAAGCGCGCGTTCGTCGCCTCGGCCTACGCGTCGACGCTGCCGATCGTCTTGAACGCCTTTGTCACGGCTTCGGGCATTCGCCTCGGCTTTTTGCCGAGCTTGCTCTACTGGCTGATCTTGATCTGGATCGCGTACGATGTCATTACGCGGAGCGCCGCTCCGGGAAAGGGTGCGCACGATGGGTCCGAAACGAACGCCGTCGACCGCCCTACTGGCGGTCAGTAATCGTCTCACGGAAGAGATGCGCCGCCACTTCTCAAGTTGGCGGTACGCGCTCGGTGTTCCGCCGCGCACGATGTTCCTGACGTCCGACGATGAAGGAAATTTGGCGATCGAGCACCTCGATCCCAATCGCATCGACACGGCCTCGTCGTATCTGGTCGTCGAGGAATTCGAACAGCGATTCGTCGGCATCCTCCGCGAAGGACGTCTCGATGCGGATCCTACGAAGCTTCCCGCCTCGCGCACGCGCTGCGCGCTCTATCCGGCCGGACAAGCCTGAGCACGCGTCGCGAATGAAGGCCCCTCCCTTGCGGAGAGGGCTTTTTTCTTCTACGGTGGCGGCGACCTTCGCACCTTCCACCATTCTTCAACGCACAGGAGGCCGCCATGGCGCGCCGATTTCCTTTCCGACGGCAGCCGCAAGATCGGCAGCTGATCCATGTCGTGGCTAATCCGAACTCCGGACGCGGCCAAGGGCACGACGAGACGAAGCGCATCATCATCGAGCTCTTGCGGCAAGCGTTTCCCGACAGCGAAGTCGCGAACGCCGACATCCGCGTCTTCTTGACCAAGAGCTTGAGCGATCTCGATGAGGCGCGCGAAGCCATCCGCACGGAGCGTCCGGGCTTTCTCGTCATCATCGGCGGCGACGGCACGATCCAGATGACGCTCGGCAAGGACGAAGCGCTGCTGCATTACCTGACGGTCGGCGAACGCCCGCCGCAGGTCGTCGTCGTCGATCTCGGTACGTTCAACACAATCGGCAAGACGCTCGGCATCCGTCCGCGCCGTCCGGTCCAGGCCGTGAAGACGTTCATCGAGAAGATTCGTCGCGGCCATCCGCTCGACACGGTGCATCGGCACATCCTCTCGGTGAACGGAAAGTTCGCCATGATCGTCGGCTTCGGTCTCGCGGCGCGTTTCATCGCGATGTACAACGAGAAGCCGAAGCGCGGCATTCGTCGCGCGATCGTCACGATGCTTCTGTCACTCTGGAGTCAGTTCGCGCGGCATCTGCCGTTCTCGAAGCGGCGCTCGATCGCCGAGCCGTTCGAGGTCGCTTGGACCTTCGAGAGCGACGGCGCCGTCGTCGGACAAGGGGAGGGGTGGGCGACGGGCTTGATCGCCAGCTCGCTCGAGCAGGTCGGCATGGGCATTCAAGCGACGCACCGCGCCCTCGAGCGCGTCGAACACTTCCACGTCGTGCTCTCCAACCTCGGTTTCTGGCAGACGGCTCTCAATCTGCCGAACATGTTCAGGGGACGTCCCTTGATCGGCGATGCGCAAGACGAGGTCGTGACGGCCGCCACGTTCCGGTTCAAGGAACCGATGCCGTTCATGCTCGACGGCGAGATGCAGGAGGCGGCGGAAGCGATCGATATCCGTCGCGGCCCTCTCATCACCTTCGTGCGGCTCACGCCATAATCCCGACCCGCGTCGGGATTTTTTTCAAAAGAAAAAACCTGATCAGTGGATCAGGCGAGCCGTAGGTACGGCCGGAGCGGGTGGAGGATTCGCGTAGGGGAGGAAGACGAGCTGCAGCATCGCGGTGCGCCCGGCGATGACGGCGATGATCGCGGCGACGCCGGGCGTAGCGATCGAGAGCGACATCGAGACGCTGATGAACGCGCCGATCGCCGCGCAAGCGAAGACGCAGTGATTGATCAGCGCGGTCGCGCGCGTGTACGGCACGGGATCCGAGAAGAGCGGCCGCGAAGCGACGCACATCGCGAACGACAGCACGGACGTCGCGACGAGCAAGATACTGCACAGGCCGAGGATAGCCCCGGTGCCGCTGAAGTCGTCGATCTCCCAGAAGCGGGTGCATTCCTTGCCCATCATGAGTGCGGCGTAGGAAGCGAGCGCGATGATCAAGAGGACGCGTCGGTCACGGTCTGGCAGCATGTTCCCTCCTTTGACGATTGGGATACTTTGGACCAAAAAGCGCCCGCTGTCAACCTTTTTTGTCTCCCGACGGCCCGAGGACTTGCCAAATGCAGGCGACGCCGCTATACTGGGCTCACCTTTAAGTGATATTCTAGATATGGGTCTTCCCGGACATCGCCGAACTAGCTCGCACAAACGCCGCCGCGCCTCGCATTTTGCCCTCGGCAAGAAGCAGCTCACGGAATGCGCCAAGTGCAGCAAACCGGTTCAGCCTCACAAAGCCTGCGCCTTCTGTGGCACCTACAAGGGCCGCCAGGTGACCAAGGCAAAAGCGTCGAAATAACTTTCTTTGGAGGAAGAGAGTAGTACGTCCTTTTATGTCGAACCGCCATCTCGCCCGCACCGTTGCCATGCAGTCTTTGTACGAGCGGGATTTTCACGCTGGCAAGGTCGAGGATATGAACGCGCTTACGGAGCGGAACTTGGAAGAGTTCGCGCCCGGTCTTGACGACAAAGGCTTCGTCAAAGAGCTCGTTGAGGGCGTGTTGAAGCAGCAAAAGGAGATCGACGCGACCATTACCAAGTATGCTCCTGCGTGGCCGCTCGCGCAGATCACGATCGTCGATCGGAATATTCTTCGGATCGGCGTTTTTGAACTCAAGCATTCCGACTCCGTGCCGTCGAAAGTCGCGATCAACGAGGCGATCGAACTGGCCAAAACCTACGGAGGCGAATCGTCCGGCAAGTTCGTCAACGGCGTACTCGGCGCGATCTTCAAAGACATGATCGCTGCCGGCAACGTCAAAGAGGTCGACAAGCAGGAACCGAAAAAGAAGGAAGGCGAAGAGGCGGACAAAAAAGACGCCGAACCGCCGGTCGAATCATAACTCATTTATTCAGCGTTTCAGCCGCGATACCTGCCGGACAACCGGCGTGTGCCGCGACTGAAAGGCGCAGTAGCGCAACATGAAAGACTTCTCGACGTTCGAGGAGAAAATCGGGGTGCACTTCAGCAACCAAGATCTTCTCGTGCAAGCCTTCGTGCACCGTTCGTACCTCAACGAGCACCCGGATTTCCGCCTCGGTCACAACGAGCGCCTGGAATTTCTCGGCGATGCCGTCATCGAATTGGTCGTGACGGAATATCTCTACAACAAATATCCGAACCCGGAAGGGGAGCTGACCAACTGGCGCGCCGCGCTCGTCAACGCCAATACGCTCTCGGTCATCGCGCACCAGGATCTCGGCATGGAGGAGTATCTGTACCTCTCGCGCGGCGAAGCGAAAGATGCCGGATCGAAAGCGCGTCAGTATATTTTGGCGAACGCCATCGAAGCGCTGATCGGCGCCATGTATCTCGATCAAGGCTGGAAGGTCGTGAGCGAATTCATCGATCGCTTCGTCCTGTCGAAACTCGACAATATTCTCGCGAACAAGCTGTACGTTGATCCGAAGAGTCGTTTCCAAGAGGCGGCACAGGAAACCGCCGGCGTCACGCCGAATTACAAAGTGCTGTCGGAAGTCGGACCGGATCACGCTAAGGAATTCGAAGTCGGTGTCTATCTCGGTTCGGAACTCGTCGCCAGCGGAAAGGGTTCCTCGAAGCAGGACGCGCAAATCGAAGCCGCCAGAAAAGCGTTGGAAGTGAAAGGATGGTAGAGCCGGACATTCCGGCTCTTTTCGTTTTCGTGTACAATGAAGGCACTATGCTCACCGCTCAATCGATCTTCGGCACCGCCGCGGAGAAAAGCGCCTCCGACCTTCACCTGATCGTCAATCATCGCCCCGTGTTACGCGTGGGCGGCGATCTCTACGATCTCGACAAAGAGGAGATCATTTCCGACTCGGCACTCGAAAAGCTCATCCGCCAGATCGTGACACCGGAACAGTTCGAGCGTTTCCGCATCGAGAAAGAGTTCGACTTCGCGTATTCGAATGACGGCACGCGTTTCCGCGTGAACCTTTCGTGGCAAAAAGGCCACATCAGCATGGCCGCGCGTACGATTCCGCAGCAGATTCCGACGATGGAACAGCTCGGTCTTCCGTCGGTCGGGCAGGGCTTCACGGAACTCACGCACGGATTGATTCTCGTGACGGGTCCGACCAGCGCCGGTAAATCGACGACGCTCGCGGCGATGATCGACGACATCAACGCGAAACGGCGTCTCAACATCATCACGCTCGAAGATCCGATCGAATTCCTTTTCGAGCCGCGGCAGAGCATCATTCGCCAAAGACAGCTTGAAACCGACATGGTGTCGTTCGCCGAGGGTTTGAAGCACGTACTGCGACAAGATCCGGACGTCGTCATGGTCGGCGAAATGCGCGACCTCGACACGATCGCGACGACGCTGACGCTTGCCGAAACCGGCCACCTCGTCTTCGCCACGCTGCATACCTTCAGCGCGCCGCAGACCGTCTCGCGTATCATCGACGTCTTTCCTCCGCACCAGCAGACGCAGATTCGCCTGCAGCTCGCAATGACGCTTCGCGGCGTCATCTCGCAACAGCTGCTTCCTCGCGTCGGCGGCAACCTGGTGGCGACGCGCGAAATCTTGGTCAACACGCCGGCTTGCGCCAACCTGATTCGCGAGAACAAAGTGGAACAGATCAAAAACGTCATTCAAACAAGTGCCGCGATCGGCATGACGTCCTACGCGCAGGATCTCAAGCGCTTGGTGAAGGAAGGTTTGATCGCCGAAGAAACCGCCGAAGCCTATCTGCTCGCTTCAAGCGAAACCCAGAAGTAGAAAAAAGCCCTCGACCGCGGTCGGGGGTTTTCGTTTCTTCAGTTCGTGCCGGGCTTGGAGGCGCCGGAAGGGTTCGTCTCTTCCGCGTCGTCGTCGGACTCTTCCGTCTGCGACGCGTTCGCTTCTCGCGCCAGGTCGATCTCGCTGTCCTGCATCACGGTGGCGACGTTCGGGTTGAACTGGCTGCCGATCTGGTTCAGCGTCAGGAGCCGCCCGTATTCCCAGA
>CAZKMF010000017.1:0-1688 GCA_964553975.1 uncultured Gammaproteobacteria bacterium
AGGATCTCAAGCGCTTGGTGAAGGAAGGTTTGATCGCCGAAGAAACCGCCGAAGCCTATCTGCTCGCTTCAAGCGAAACCCAGAAGTAGAAAAAAGCCCTCGACCGCGGTCGAGGGTTTTCGTTTCTTCAGTTCACGCCGGGCTTGGGAGTGCCGGAGGGATTCGTCTCCTCCGTATCCTCACTCTCCGCCTCTGCTTCCGGCTTGGGAGGCTCGGCCTCGCGCGCCATGTCGATCTCGCTGTCCTGCATCACGGTCGCGACGTTCGGGTTGAACTCGTCGCTGATCTGGTTCAGCGTCAGGAGTCGTCCGTGCTCCCAGATGCCGCAGAAGAGCAGTTGGGACTCGGCGCAGTCGAGATGCGTGTACGGGTGCGGAGCGCCGATCCAGCTGATGCCGACCTTGCATCCGCCGGGGATGCCGAGGCCGCAGGCGGCGCAGCGCTCGAAGAAGTGCTCGAGCAGCGTCTGCATGCAGTCGGGGCAGCGCGTCACGTGCGGCACGCGCACGTTGACGCCGAAGACCTCGTAGCTGAACGCCCGGGGTTCCTCGCGGTGCGCGCAGGGCTTCGCAATGTACATGCCGAGCTGCGGCCGTACGATGCCGAGTTCTTCGTCCGAGGGGATCACCTTCGACGGCGGCACCGTGTAGATGTCGTAGAGCTTGCGGAGCTTGGGCTCCTTCGGCTCCGCCTCTTCCGGCTTCGGCGGCTTCGGCATTGGGCTGAGCGGCGGCAGGGGGCGTCTGCTGAACGTCCTGCGGAACATGATGATCGCAACGACCCCCATTATGTAGACGAGCCAGCCGATGCTGACGGTCAGGACAACGACACCAAACGTAGTTTTGAGCATGGAACCTCCAAAGGAACGTTGCGGCCATTTTCTTCAGGTCACGAGGAAAAGTCAAGACCTGCCATTGAAAGTCTTCGGCGATTCGGCTACAGTCGAACGGCCTGCGGGCGTAGCTCAACGGATAGAGCGCTGGTCTTCGGAACCAGTGATAGGGGTTCGATTCCCTTCGCCCGCACCACGTAAAGACCGAGCCGAAGTGCGAGGGCTTTACGTGCCGCGTGATCCGAGCGCCAGCGAGGATTTTACGCGGCTTCCTTTCGCTCGGTCCACGTGACAAGCCAGGGTCTTGATTCCCGAAAGGGTTTCGTGTAGCATCCTGACTGTAGAAATGTACGCGCGGCGGTAGCTCAGCCGGTAGAGCAGAGGCCTCTTAAGCCTAAGGTCCTGGGTTCGACCCCCAGCCGACGCACCAAAAAAACTCCACTAACGTGGAGTTTTTTTGTTGCGCGTCGTATGGCGTTTTATTGTGAATAACTTTCTCGCGAAGACGTGTTACCTTTGACGGGCTCATGCTATAGGAGGCTGACATGTCTTCATCCGAGACGTCTTCGGATCTGGAGCGTGTCCTCCAGGTCATGCGCGACGCGCGTGCGCGGCGCTATGAACTCTTGCGAGTCTCAAAGCCGGGCGACGCGGGCTTCAATCTCGTGTGCGTCGAAGACACGATCATCCCGCCGGGGTGGATCGCGCCGATCGAAGTGCCTACGGGTATTCGCGTGAAGCTGCCCGCCGGCTACTTTGCTCGCATCGAGCCGCGCAGCAGCTTCTACGCCCGTTATCCGACGTTCGAGCTCTGCTCGGCGCCGATCGATAACGGCTACACCGGACCTCTCGGCCC
>CAZKMF010000018.1:0-7862 GCA_964553975.1 uncultured Gammaproteobacteria bacterium
GCTCGGCGTCGGGCGTTTCGTCGTGCGCAAGGGTTTTGACCGATTGATTCGTCTTCTGCCAAAACTGCGCGAGCGCTGCGGCGACGTGCTCTTGATTCTCGCTGGCGCCGGAACGGAAGAGAGGAATCTCAGGATGGAAGCAGAAAAGATCGGCATGTCGGCGCACGTAAAATTCGTCATCGCGCCGGATCTTCCGACGCTCGCTGCGCAGTATTGGGCCTCGGATGTCTTCGCGCTGCCGGCGCGCGAATCAAAAGACGACGTTGAAGGTTTCGGTATCGTCTTTCTCGAAGCGGCGCTGTTCGGAAAGCCGGTCGTGGCCATGCGAACCGGAGGCACGCCGGAAGCGGTCGAGGACGGCGTTACCGGTCTCTTGGCCGATCCGAAATCGGAGGATGATTTTCTTGAAAAACTCGCGCGCGTCTTGAACGATCAGGGGCTTGGGAAACGTCTCGGTGCAGCCGGACGTGATCGCGTGCTTCGCGATTTCCGCTGGCCGGATCGGGCAAAGAAGCTGCTGCAAAAACTCTCATGAAAAAAATTTCCGTCATTATCCCGTGCTATAACCACGCAGCGAGCATCGCCAAGTGTCTCGATAGCGTTTTCGCGCAAACGTACAAACCGATCGAGGTGATCGTTGTCGACGACGGGTCGACGGACGCGCTTGATGCGGCGATCGCGCCGTATCTTTCGCGCCTCATGTTCGTGCGCCAAGAAAACAAAGGCGGTCCGTCGGCCAGAAACCGCGGTTTTCGCGAATCGACCGGCGAGCTCGTCATGTTCTGCGACGCCGACGCGATTCTCCGTTTTGACGCGCTCGCGACCATGACGAACGCGCTCGAAACGCATCTTGATGCCGCCTACGCCTATGCTTCTTTCTAATGCGGCTGGAAAACGTTTCCGCTCGGACCGTTCGATCCGGAACGTCTCAAGAAGCACAACTACATTCACACGGCTTCGCTTATCCGACGCGAAAAGTTTCCGGGCTTTGATGAAACGTTAAAACGCTTCCAGGATTGGGATCTTTGGCTTACGATGACGGAAAGGGGAGACGTCGGCGTATGGGTACCCGAAGTGCTGATGCGCGTGCAGGTCTCCTCCGCGCGGGGCGGCATTTCGAACTGGCTTCCGAAATTCGTCTTTCGCGTGCCGTGGCACGTGCTCGGCTGGAAACCGAAACGCATGGTGGCCTACGAGCAGGCGGCGGCGATCATCAAGAAAAAACACCACCTTCCATGAGCCGCAGAGCGGATCTCTCAATCGTTACCGTCAACTGGAAAGTCGCCGATTTGGTCGGCGAGCTTTTGGGCTCGATTGACGCCAACAAGGAAGATCTCTCGCTTGAAATTTTCGTCGTCGACAACGACTCGAATGACGGTATTGAGGAGGTAATCGCCAAGTTTCGGAACCGCTCCGGCATTCCGATCTCGTTGATTCGAAACAGTACGAACATGGGATTCGCCGCGGCCAACAATATCGCCATCCGCCGCGCTTCCGGTCGTTACGTGGCGCTCGTGAATCCCGACGCGCGGGCGACGCACGGCAGTTTGAAGACGATGGTTTCTTGGATGGACGCGCATCCTGACGCCGGTGTGGTTGGTCCGAAACTTTTGAACGTCGACGGAAGTCTGCAGGAATCGATCCGTCGCTTTCCGACGCTGTGGGACCAAACCTTGATTCTGCTCAAGCTTCAGCACGTTTGGCCGGAAGCTCCGGCATTCAAACGCTACTTGGCCAAGGACGCGGATTATACGAAAGAGCAGGACGTCGATCAGGTGATGGGTGCGGCGTTTTTCGTGCGGCAGGATCTTTTCAAAAAGATCGGTTTGCTCGACGAAGCGTTCTTCATTTGGTTCGAGGAAGTCGATTTCTGCAAGCGCGCCAAGGACGCCGGACAGCGCGTCGTCTATACGCCGGCGGCGTCGTTCATCCACCGCGGCGGAGCGAGTTTCGCGAAGGCGATGACGTTCAAGAAGCAGAAGTATTTTACGAACAGCATGCGGATCTATTTCGCGAAGCATCGCGGTAGCTGGACGACGATCGTCTTGGCGCTGCCGATGCTCTTTGGCATAGCGACCGCCGCTCTTTTTTCCCTATGGAACTCCGTCTTCCACAAGCGTTAACTCGACGACTTCCGCTGCTTGTTTTTGTCTGTTCCGGTTTTCTTGAGCTTCTTTCGTACTGGGGCTGGCACGCGCCGGAAGTACGCGTGGCCGCGCTCGCCATGCTCGGCGCCGGGGCGCTCGCGCTTGCGTTTCTCGATCTGCGCTGGCTCTTCGGTCTTGTGCTGATTGAAGCCGTAATTGGCAGTCACGGTCGCCTGTTCTTCGCCGAAGTCGGCGGCTTCTCCCTGTCGCTGCGCATGGTGTTGTTCGGAATACTCGCACTTGGCTGGGTGGCGCACGCGGCGCGCGGCTGTGCGAGGATCCTGCATTTCCGTCACGCGCACGTGTCCGGGCCATTGCTCCTGCTCCTCTCCGCCATTACGCTCGCGGCGTTTCGCGGCGCGTCGATGGGCGCGTCATTCAAAGAGATCTTTAACGACGCGAATGGGTACGCCTTCTTACTGCTCATCCCGATCGGGCTCGATTTGTTCGCGGACCGCGCTTCCTTCGCCTGGCTCTTGCGGGTACTCTCCGGCGCCGTCGCTTGGCTCTCCGTGAAATGCGTCTTGCTTCTATATCTCTTTTCCCACGTCTTTGGCAGCGCGTTCCTGCTCGATGTTTTTAAATGGCAGCGCAAACTTGGATTGACCGAGATTACGCACCTTACAGGCGGAGCTGTTCGTGTTTTCGCATCTTCCGAGGTGCTCTTGATTCCCGCGCTGTTTCTCGGTGCCTTCATGGCCTGGGAATATCGTCGCCGCGCCACGCTGTTTTGGACAGCGCTCGTTGCTGCCGCCTTTCTGCTCAGCATGTCTCGCAGTTTCTGGTTGGGCGCGCTCGTCGCTTCGGCCTTCATGCTGCCGGTCTTCGTGCGCTTTGAAATTGTGCCGCTCGCGAGCCTTGGACGGCTGACGAAAGTTGCGGTTGTCGCGACGGCGCTCGGAGCTTTGCTGCTTCTCGCGGCTGTGCTATTTCCGCTTCCGAAGCCGGCGCAGAACGCCGCCGCTTGGAGCGCTTACAGCGGGCGCCTTGTTGACGCATCGGACGCTGCCGTTTCGAGTCGTTGGAACATGATCGCGCCGCTACATGACGGCATCAGCGCTTCGCCGATCATTGGATCCGGTTTCGGCGCGCAGATCACGTATCAATCAGATGATCCGCGTATGCACGACCTCTATCCCGGCGGAAAGGTTACGACGGGCGCGATCGAATGGCAGTATCTCGAGATCTGGCTCAAAATGGGCGTGCTTGGACTTTTCGCGATCATTTGGCTCTGGTGGAGGATCGGGCTGTTCTTCTGGAAAACGCTCGAGACGGCCCAGGGTGCGGACCGTCTCGTGGCTGCGGGCCTGATGTTGTCCTTCCTCGCCTTCGTCGTCGCCAATATTTTTACGCCGTACGTCAACCATCCTCTCGGATGGATGTATCTCGCCGTCGTCGTCGTTGGACTTCACGCTTCGCAAGAGCACGAACCGCCGGAGCACCACGAACCGCCTAGGCCAATACGGCTCCGACGAAGTCAGGATAGCCGTTAACGAACGCTTTGGCATCCATTTCGTTTTTTCCCTCGAGCTGGATCCTCAGGAGTTCGATCGCGCCTTCGCCGCAATTGACGCAGACGGTACCGTCGGCCAGCGTGCAGACGGAAGCTGTTTCCGCGCCTTCGCTGCATTTTACCGTCGGGTGGAGTATTTCCGATTTCTTGATAGTGATTTTCAGTTTCTTCCCTTTACGCGTCCAAAAGGTGAAGGCTTCCGGCCACGGCTGCATGGCGCGCACAAAGCGCTCGATCTCGGTCGCTGATTTCGTCCAATCCATGTGGCCGTCTTCACGCGCGAGGATGCGGGTATAGCTCGCCTGCGCGTGCTCTTGCGGCTTCGGAGCGAGTGCGCCACTCAAATAGGCTTTAAGCGTTGGAACAATTTCATCACCGCCCAACTTGGCGAGTTTTGGCGTCAAGGAATCCGTCGTATCATCATCCGAAATGGGCAGATGCGCGATGTGCAGGATCGGTCCTTCGTCCATTTTTTCGTCCATGACCATGATCGTCACGCCCGTTTCTTTTTCGCCGGCGGCGATCGCGGCGGAAATCGGCGAGGCGCCGCGATAAGCGGGCAGGATCGAGGCGTGCACGTTCACGCCACCGAACGCCGGGATATCCAAAAGTTTTTTCGGTAAAATTTTCCCGTACGAGACGACGACAAAAGCGTCTGCTCCGAGGTTCTTGAAATGCGCCAGCGCGTCTTCGTCGCGCACCGACTCGGGTTGATAGACGGGAAGTCCGAGCGTCTCCGCCGCGCGCTTGACCGCGGGCGCTGTCATGATTTTCTTCCGTCCGGCCGGCCGGTCCGGTTGCGACACGACTTCGACGATCGAAAAATCCCCGTCAGCCTTTAAGCTCTGGAGGACGGGGACGGCGAAATCCGACGTGCCGAAGAAAACGATGGAGTAAGGCTTCTGCGGCATAGAAAGGTCGTTAGAGTTCCACTTCGTTTACTTTTTTGGCGCGATCGACGAACAAAATGCCGTCGAGGTGATCGAGTTCATGCTGCAGCACGCGAGCGAAGAAACCGTTCGCGTCATGCGTGACCGGTTTGCCGTCACGATCGAGCCCTTTGATCGCGAAACCGCGATGGCGGCGCACAATGCCCCATTTGCCGGGCACCGAGAGACAACCCTCCTCGCCGTCTTCCATGCGCCAGGATTTCCGCGTCATGACTGGGTTGATGACGATGTGCGGCGTCTTGGCGTCGACGGCCACAAAGACGCGAACCCAGCGCCCCACTTGCGGGGCGGCGATTCCGACGCCGTCGGCCTTCCACATGGTTTCGACGAGGTTGTCGAGCCATTTTTGGAATTCCGGGGTCTTGATGGTGGCGGGGTCAACCTCCTTCGAACGCGTCCGGAGTTCCGGGTTCGGCAAGGTGATGATCGGCAGATAGGCCATAAAAAGCGGTCGTTCTTGAGGTCTCAAGCTATCACTTTTTCGGGTTTTTGGCAAGCCACATGAAGAGCTTGCGCGGATTGCCGACGTTCGCGCTTTCCGCCTTGAGTTCGGCGAAAATCGACCGGGCCTTCGGAATGCCCAGCCGTTTGATGACGCCGAGGTACATGCCGAACTTCTTCCGTTCGTTGAAGTACGCGCTCATTTCGTCGGCGAGCACGTGCGCCTCCGAATGCAAACGTTTGTTGGCGGCCGTGCTTGCGCGGTTTTTTAAAATGTCGCCAAGGCCTTCCATGCTCATGCCAAATGATAGTGCGCGGCCAAGTGGCCGACGCCAAAGGGGCTTTCGTAGCTCAAAATTTCAGGCGTGGCGTCGAGTCCGTCCAAGATACCTGAGAAGATGGTAAGCGCAGACAGTGCGCACTGGCCGGCCTTTTCGGCGAGTTGCGGTTCGAAGGTGACGAGCGCGGATGTTTTCTTTTCTTCCAGGATTGTCCGAATCTTTTCATCAAACTTTTTCCCGAACGGCGAGTATCCGGCCGGCGAAGAGCGCGCGAGGCGATGTGAGAGATCGACTGAGCACACAACGGCGACGCGGCGATCCGTATGCATCAGGACTTCCTGCAAGGCTTGTCCGAATTCGAAATGCGCTTTGCCGGAGAGCAGCGACGGGGTAATCGGCAGGATGGCGACGGGGGACAGATGCGAGGCGAGATAGGTAAGCGGCACGACGATGCCGTAATCGAGATCGGCTTCCGTGCGGAGCATAAACGGCACGCCGCGGTCTTCGAGATGTTCTTTGAGCGCGCTCGTGAGGCGCAGATCGGATTTAAACTCGATCGGCACTTCAAAGACGCCGAACTCTTTCAAGTCGGGCGCATAGCGTTCACGCACCTCGAGCGTGAAATGATCGTGTTCGATGCGTCCGTGCGGCGAGATGATCAAGACGACGTCCGGTTTCGTGGCGTAGAGCTCCTGTTCCAAGCGATGGAACGAAGCCAGGGTCTTTTTGAGTTTCTTCAAGTGTTCCTTGCCGACGGAAGGCAAGAGTACCGGCGTGTGCGGAACAATCGAGGCGAAGACGATCGACATATCAATTGGCCAGCGCCGTTTGCGCCGGAGTCGCAGGAGCAGCCGGGATACCGGTGACGTTGAGGCCGAGCGGATGCATGTTCAAAACTGCGTCGGTCGTCCAGATGACACGCTTCCAGGAGTAGCCAAGTTGTTCAAAAGCGGTGCCGGAGACAATCGGTCGGCGCTGACCGTTCGAAATCACGAAGACGGCTTTATTCGCGCCGGGGCTCGTAATCAAGTCGCCGTCTTTGAACTTCAAGGGTTCTGCTGTTTCGTATTTTGCCAGCGTGTCCGGGGAAACGATCGTAATCTTCTTTTTCGGGTAGTCGGCTTTCATGATCGAGATGTCGACGATCGGGCTCTTCTTGCCGCCTTCGACGAAATAGACGCCGCCTGTTTTTTTGTCTTGAAGCAAGGCACCTGTCGGATAGGCGCTCTTCAGTGTGATCGCGTCGCCATCGGCGTACGGCTCGAGGTCTTCAGGGTCGACGTCATCGATTTCTTCCGGATTGAATCCGATCGAGCGGAACACGGCCATCGATTCGATCGGACGTTTCTTGTCGCCGACCAGCAAATAGATCGTGCCGTTCGCCGGAGTACGCACGAGCGAGTAGTCGGCGAATTGGATCGCCGCGCCGTCTTCGAAACCGGCAATGACCGTGTCGGACACCGGAATAATCTTATTGGGATCGACACGCGTGTCGAGCGCGCTCTTATTGGCGAATTTGCGCTTCAAACCACCCTGAATCAGGTAGGCGACGCCGTCCGATCCTTTCAAGACTGTGCCGTCGGGGTAGCCGACGGAAAACCAATTGTCCCAAATGCGACGCAGGTTGCTGTTGCCGTGCAGGTGAGGCGTGTACGTGAAGAGAATCGCCGAAGCGAGGTTAGCGGGCACGACGCGTTGGCCGTCAATTGTCGCGGCGACGCCGGGGAAGTAGCCGAAGGTGCGCGTGGCGCCGGCATTGGATTTGTCGTAAATAAAACGAACGAACGCGGCAGCGTTGATGATCTGCGAAGCGAAACCGCGATAGCGTTGCCAGCTGGGGTCGTCGCAGGTGGAACCGTCCGGTCGGCCGTAACCGGCCGCCCAATCAATCTGACACTTGCTGGGATTGCGATCCTCGACCAAGCTTTGTTCTTTTTGGATGAGCGCGAGCAGGAAGCGGGGATTCACGCCCGAAGCCTTGCCGTAGTAGTCGATAATGTCACCGGGTTTTTTCTGAGTACCGTCGAGATCGGTGAAGGTCATCTTGGAAATCGCACCGCCATGAGCTTCCAGAAACTGTTGCGAAAAACCGGCCGGCACGTTGGTGTCGGTCAGATCGTCGTCGGAAAGCACGTACCCGGCGTCGGTATCGGCCGCGCGCACGGGCAGGGCCGAGAAAAGCAGCGAAATCTGCAGGAAAATCAACAAGAATTTCTTCATAGGCGTGCGAATTCTACCACGCCGGACGGCGCGTTGACAATCGCGAAAAAAGGTTTTAGCCTATCCGAAGACCACAGGAGGGTACGATGCACATTTGGACCATTGTCTCCGCGATTGCCGCGATCGGCGTCGCCTTTCTTGTCAGGGCCGCCTACCGGATGGGGCGAAGACGCGCAATGAGAGTCAGCGCGGCCAAGGGCGTCTTCTACGTTACCCTGCTTCGTCAGGGCGAGAAGGTCTGGTGCCGCATGACCGGCGGACACGTGTACGAGATCGAGTATCTTCGTACCTACATGGATCAGCGCTTCTT
>CAZKMF010000019.1:0-10391 GCA_964553975.1 uncultured Gammaproteobacteria bacterium
GCCAGACCCGCAGCGAGAAGTAGCTGTAGTGGTCGTGGTAGATCAGCGAGTAGTTGGTGTTCTTCACCATCCCGCCCCAGTAGTTGCACTCGAGGATGAAGACGCCGTCGTCGGCCAGGAGCCGAGCGACGCCGCGCATCAAGTCGTCGAGGCCGTTCAGGTGGGCGATGCAGTTGTTGGCCACGATCGCCTTGGCCCGGCCGTACTCGTTCGTGATCTGCCGCGCCAGGTCTTCGGTGAAGAAGAGCGGTACGGTCGGGATCCCCTTCTTGATGGCGCGCAGCGCCACGTTCGTCGACGGATCGACGCCGAGCGTGCGGTAATCGCCGCGCAGGTGCTGCAGGAGCACGCCGTCGTTGCTTCCGATCTCGACGACCAGGTCGCCGAGGCGGAGATGCGGACGGAGGTCGTCCTTCACGTACTGCGCGAAGTACTCGGAGAGACCGGGCATGTCCGACGAGAAGAACAGGTAGTCCTGCCCCTTGTAGATGTCGTGCGCGTCGACGATCTCGACGAGCTGCACGAGCATGCAGGCCATGCACTGCTTGACCACGAGCGGAAACCGAGGATCCTCCTTGTCGAGGTCATCCTTGGCGACCAGGCTGTTGACCAGCGGGTGCACGCCCATGTCGATGACGGTCTTGAAGTCGTTGGCTCCGCACATGCGGCAGCCGGCGTTCTGAATGAGCGGCATGTCGATTTTCTCCCTGAAACGAAAACGCCGACAGAAGCGTTTCGTGCCGGCATCGTCGTCGATTTTTGCGCGATTGTCAAGCCTTCTTGAGCAGTGCCGCAAGCGTCTCTTGAAAGTTGCCCGTACCGCCTTGATACCGTTCAAGCCGTTCCGCGAGTTTCGGCGCGGCTTCGCGGCAGAGCGCGCGCAGGCGTTCGATGGCGCCCTCGTCGCTCGCGTCGAACGCATCGGCTAATCCGTTGATGACGATCCCCTCGCCGAAATCCATCGAGGTCTTAAAAACGAGAACGGGTTTCATTGAAGGGAGCGCATCGTACAAGAAGGTCGAATAGATGCCGGCAACGGCGTGGATGCGATCGAGAATCGGCGCGTGCTGCGATACCGCTTCCGCGTCTTCGCGAGTGCGCTCGTGCAATCCGTACAGCCGCATCTGTTTTTCCGTATCCCAATCCGGCCGTGTCTTCAGCCAAATCTTCACCTGACCCGTGGAGAGCAGGTGCCGCAGCAGCGCTTGCACTTCCTCGAACGGCGCGTCGGTTTCAAACGGCACAAGAAGGCCGATCTTTTCCGAATTCGTCGGAGGCGCGTACGGCGCGAGCGCGGTCGGCTTGGCGTCGCTCTTGGGATTGCCGCCGATGCGAAGCTCTTCGGCAGAAAAGTTCGTGCCGAGGCGCAGCAATTCTTTTTTCCAATACGGGCTCCAGAGATACAGCGCGTCCGGACGCGTATCGCGTTTGCTCCCCACGCCCGATGCCAGCCAGCCAGCGTGGTACTTCGTGAAGTGGCCGTGCTGGAAGGCATACATCGGAATTTTTTCGGCGCGGGCGGCGGCGCAGAGTTCCTGATAGTACCGCGTGTCATCGATCGCCAGCACGATCTTCGGTCGGATCACTTTCAGGATGCGGCGGTACCAGGCGATTTCGAAACGCGATGTGGCGACACCGCGAAGTAGCTTCTCGACGAGATCGCGCGCAAAGGCGCGATCTGTTTCTTCAAACTCGGCGCACGGCAAATCGCGGGTAAGCGTCTTCGCTTCGACGCGGCACGGGCACCAATGAAGCCAAATTGACCCCAAGAACTCGATCGCCTCGCGATAGACTGCCGCGCGACCGCGCCGCTTGGCGTGCGCGAACGTCGCTTGGCCAAGCTGCGTGTGAAAGACTTCCGTAAACGAAACGTTTTTCTCTTTCAGAAAGCGATAGAGCCCGTCGATACGGAAATCGTGATCTCCGTCCGCGCTGATCTTATCAACGCTGAACATCAACGCTTCTTTTTTACCTCTGCCCCAGATGGCCCAGCACGTGAGCAGGGCGGCACCGAGACCAGAGATGACGCGTTTCAAAAACACCGCGACGCGTCCGCCAATGCCACCACGCGCATCGGACGCAAGACCCTGCGAGGTTTTGGCGCGATGGTGTTCGCGGAAGGCAATAAAAATCTTGGCTTGCCGCCACTGCAAATAGTCTTCGTCGCCGTCGATCAGGCGCGACGAAAGCTCCGGACGCGCCGCGATCATCCGGTTGAACGTCTTTAAGTTTTGCAGCGCCGCGGCAAATTCATCCATACGTTCAAGCGCTCTTGGCGATACGATCGATTTTCTTCAGCGTCGACAAGACGTTTTTTAAATCCTTGAGCCTGAGAGAGCTTTGCCCGTCGACCGGAGCGTTGTCGGGATCGTCGTGTACCTCCATAAAGATGCCGGCCACGCCGACGGCGGCAGCGGCGCGCGCGAGGGGCGGCATGAGGTTGCGGACGCCTCCGGACGTCTCGCCGGAGGCGCTCGGCGTTTGGGCCGTATGCGCCGCGTCGAAGATGATCGGATGTCCGGTTTTTTTCATGACGTGCAACGAGCGCATGTCGGCCACGACGTCGTTATATCCGAACATGTAGCCGCGCTCCGTCGCCAGCACATTGCGGTTCCCCGCTGCGACCGCCTTCTCGATCACCTTTCCCATGTCGTGCGGCGCGATAAACTGACCTTTCTTAATATTCACGATCTTCGCGTGTTTGGCCGCGGCCTGAATGATGTCCGTCTGGCGGGACAAGAGCGCGGGCACCTGCAAGATATCGACGACCGGGCCGATTTCGGCGGCTTGCTCAGCCGTGTGAAAATCGGTCGTGACAGGCACGTGCAATTTTTTCTGAATGGTTTTAAAAATCTCGATGCTTTGTTTTAAGCCGACGCCGCGGAAACTTTTGACGGACGTGCGGTTCGCTTTGTCGTACGACGCCTTAAAGACGTAGGGAATGCCGAGCGCGGCGCAAATATCCTTGATCGCTTTCGCCATTTTGAGCGCGTGCGCCAAACTCTCGAGCGAATCGGGGCCGCCGATAAAAACGAAAGGTTTGTCGTTCGCGATCGTAAAATTCTTGAGTTTCACGCGTACCGGCGTATTCATAGAAGTTTTCCTTCGACGATGTGGTGCATATGAATGACGCCGCAAGGAGCGCCGGCATTGTCGAGCGCGAACAACACAAAAATCTTGTGCGTTTCCATGAGTGTGAGCGCGTTCTTCAGCGAATCTTCCGCGCCGATGACTTTCGGACGCGGCGTCATGGCGGCGGAGACAGGCGCCTCGAGTAAAAACCGTTCCGAAGAGACGAAGCGGCGCACATCGCCGTCGGAAACGACTCCGATCAAGCGGCGCTCCGCGTCCGTCACGCCGACGATGCCGAGCTTCTTCGCGTTCATCTCCTTGAGCGCCTCGAGGAACGTGGCGTCTGCGGCGACAAGCGGCACGGCTTCGCCCGTTTTCATCAGTTCGGAGACGCGCGACAATTGGAGGCCGAGCGATCCGCCTGGATGCGATGCGGCGAAATCCTGAGCCGTGAATCCGCGGGCGCGGCAGAGGCGGGCGGCGAGCAAATCGCCGATCACGAGCATCGCGACCGTCGAGGCCATCGGGGCCAGGTTAAAAGGCGAACCTTCGTCTTCCACTTCGTATGTCAACGATGCGTCGCAGGCGGAAGCGATCGAAGAGGCGTCGTTGCCGGTAATCGCGATGACGGCTGCGCCGTGCCGCTTCACGTGCTGAAGCAGACGAAGCGTTTCTTTCGTTTCGCCGCTATGCGAGAGCATAATCACCGCATCTTCCGCGCCGACGAGGCCGAGGTCGCCGTGAAACGCTTCGGCCGGATGCAAAAAGACGGCCGTGGCGCCAAGACTCGTCATCGTGGAAGCGATCTTCATGCCGATATGCCCGGACTTGCCGATCCCCGTCACAACGATCTTCCCGCGCGCCGCAACGAGAAGTTCGACGGCAGCATCCATGGCCGCGCCAGCATTCTTCAAAACGGATTGCACTGCTGTCGTTTGTTTGGCAACGAAGGCGCGGTCATACGCGTCGGTTTCAGAAGCATCCCCGACCGTAGAGACCGTTGTTTTGTCTTCAAAATACCCTTGCATAATCGCAGCCAGCTTACTCTGGCACGACGTTCCAAGCAACCGTCTTCCAACCACCTTCATCAAAAACAAATTCGCAAATGGCGCCTGTTTTCACTTTCAATTCATCAATCGCGCGGCGTGATCGCATCTCTTCCCAACGTTCCGGCTGCGTGACGGCGGTGAGAAGTTTCATGATGCCTTGGCTGGTGACAGCGACAACCGCGCTTCCGTCTTCGTGCGAGCAGCGCACGCGATCCAAAAAACGCACCAGCCGTCGACGCGTATCTTCGTACGCCCCCTCGAATTCAGCGGGCCACTCCCCTGCTTTACTCCACGCTTCGTAGGAAGCTGGAAATTTTTCTTTCAGTTCTTCGATCGTTAAATTTTCCCACGCGCCGTAGGCGAGTTCAGCGAGTTCAAATACTTCGGTCGTGGGCGCGCCGAGTTCTTTTGAAACGAGTTCCGCGGTTTCTTTTTGGCGTTGCAAACTGCCGGTATAGACCATAACCGGCGCGATGCCGTGCGCGCGAAACCAGGCCGCAGCTTTTTCCGCTTGGACGCGCCCCTTGGCGGTCAACGGAATGTCCGTCTTCGCGCCGACTTGGCGTGACGGTTCGCCGTCTTCGAAGGTGTTGCCGTGACGGAGAAAAAAGAGGCGGAGCATATCAAAGAAGCTCGCCTTCTCTCGCGATCAGCGATTCAACGCGCGCGACATCCTCGGGACTGTCGACGGATGCCATCGTGCGGCCTTGCATATCGACTTCGACGCATTTGATGCGGATGCCGTTTTCGAGCGCGCGAAGATGTTCAAGTTTTTCGACTTTCTCGAAGCGGCCTTCGGGCAGCGACGCAAAGGCTGCGAGGACTTCGGGTCGATAGGCGTATAAACCGATGTGGCGATAGATCGGCGGTTCCGCGACTTCGTTTTTGTCGCGAATGTTAGGAATGACCGTTTTCGAAAAGTACATCGCGTAGCCGTTTAGATCGAATACGGCTGTCGTCCCCGTGGCGCTGCCAGCTTTTTTCTTTTCCAAAAACGCTTCAAGCGCTTCGCCTTTCAGATGCACGACGGGCGTCGCCATGCCCACGGAGGCGTCGGCGTGCATTGCGGCGATCAGTGCCTCGATCACGAACGGCGGTGTCAGTACCGCGTCGCCTTGAAGGTTGAGTACGACGTCGTATTCCGCGAGCGGCGCGGCGGCTTCAGCGACGCGATCCGTGCCCGTGGCGCAGTGCGGACTCGTCATCGACACCTCGGCGCCGAACGCCTCGCAGAACGCTTTGAGATCGGCGTCGTCCGTGGCAATCAGCACGCGCGCGGCCGACGGTACGGCTTTCGCGATGCGCCAAACGCGCTCGATCATGCTGCGGCCGGCAATCATGGCTTTCGGTTTTCCCGGGAACCGCGTCGAGCCCATGCGGGCTGGAATGACGATCAAGGCTTTTGACATACGAGCGATCAAAGTTTCGGTTTATTTTCCGAGCTCAGCGACTTTCTCCAAGAAATCGGTGCGTACGTGTCCGGCGGCGATTTCCGCGCGCACCATTTCCTCCGTCACGACGCCGGCGCGGAGGGCATCCTTCGCCAGTTCGAAAAAGAACGCTTCGATTTTTTTATCGGGATGCGGTTGGTAGCGCGAAGGCAACTGACCGCGCAGTTTCATGATCCATTCGCGCGGAATCAGGCCGAAGAGTTTCGGCGCGGGGTTGCGGGTGAAGTCGACTTTGAGTCCCGTGCGCCAAGGCTGCGTCAAGCGATTAGTCGTGTGCAGCAGCTTCGTCTCATCGGTCAACACGTCCCAACTGTTCCACTCGGCCTCGAGTTCGCTGACTTGCTCGTGCCTCAACGACATCCAATCTTCGTACGTCGTTTTTCCCGCCGCGAGATCGTCGAGAATATTCTTCATCTTCCAATGCGTCAGCCGCGCGCAGTCAAGCATCATGACGCTTGTGTCCCAGAAACCGCGCTTGGCCCGGGCAGCCAGCGCCTTTCCCTGCAAGTCGCGTTCAAACAACGATGCAACGTCCTGTAAAGCGAAAATATCCGGGTCGATCACCATGGCGCGGCCTTGGTAGCCCGCGAGTTCCGGCGCCATGAACGCCGAGAGCGTGAACGATTGCAGATCGTTCAGATCGTAGGTGATCGTCTGTCCGTGGCGCTGATATTTCTTTCCTTGGAAATCGCGAAACAGCGGAATGTCGTCGACCAGGATGTTTTGCACGTTGATCTGCTCCGGATGCGCGGCCGTGCGCAAGATCGCGTGCTTGCCCAGATAGGCGCCGAGAATCTGCTTTTTGTTGGTACGAATGAAGACATTCATCATATGCGTGGGTGTGTATCACCACCTTGACTTAGTGCCGCAATTATGATTATCTTCCGTCATCTGACCCTCGGGGTCAACACCGTTCCTTCCAGGGAGAATCACATGAAGAAGCCTGTGCACGTGCGGGTCGGCAACGTCACGTTCGGCAACGATCTGCCGTTCGTCCTGATCGCCGGTCCCGACTCCCTCGAAAGCTGGGAGCGGACCGACGCGATCGTCTCCAGGATCCGCGCCTCGACCGAGGCGTTGGGCATTCCGTGGGTCATGAAGGCCTGCTTCGACAAGTCGCAGCGCACCTCGGTCCACAACTGGCGCGGCATGGGCGATGCGTCGCTCACCGCCGTCCAGCGGCTCGAGAACGCGCTGCCGCTCTACCGCCGCTTCAAGGAGGCGTACGGCATGCCCGTCACCGCCGACTTCTCGACCGTCGAGGAGGCCGCGCTGATGAGCGAGGATATCGATCTCTACCAGGTGCAGGCTCGCCTGTACCGGATGACCGACATCCTCGTCGCTGCCGGCATGTACGGACGCGCCGTGAACATCAAGCGCGGTCACGGCGAGTCTCCGCACAGCCTGGAAGGCGCGATCGGCAAGGTCGCGTCGTCCGGCAACCGGAACATCATCGTCACCGAGCGCGGCAGCGTCTTCGGCCACGACGGCATCATCGTCGACATGCGGCTGCTCGAGGAGTACAAGCAGTACGGCTACCCCGTCTGCCTGGACGTCTCGCATCCGTGCCAGAAGCCCTCGTCCGAGGGCGGCAAGTCGGGCGGCGATCGCTCCGGCAGCCCGCCACTCGCGCGCGCGGGCGTCGCGGTCGGCGTGGCGGCGATCTTCATGGAGGTCTACGACGAGCCGGGCCTGGCTCCGGTCGACGGACCGCACTCGATGCTGCTCGACGATCTCCACGAGCACCTCGCGATGCTCAAGGACATCGACCGCATCGTCAAGCGGTACTAGCGGCGAACGCACCTGCGTTTCGCCGCGTTTTTTATTCCGCAAAAGAAAAACGCCGGTTCTAGGCGAACTCGGCGTAGAGCGGGGCGTGATCGGAGACCACGTCGGGCAGAACCTCGAAGTGCTTCACCACCAAGTCATGCGAAGGCATGACGTAGTCGGCGAAGTTCGGCTCGTTCCGATTGTGGTAGTGGCGATAGCGCGGCGTGCGCGTCGAGGCGACGCCGTGCTCGACCACCAGATTGCGGAGCTTGGCCCTCGTCTCCAAGATGCGCACAGACTCGGTGTCCGGCAGCAGATTGAAGTCGCCGGAGAGGACCTTGGCGCCTCGGTGCGCGTTCAGCACGGCCGCCGTCTTCTCGGACTGCGCCAGGCGATCCGGCGTGTCGGTCTTGGGACCGTTGAACCAGAGGCCGTGCAGGTTGCCGAAGAGGACCGCCTTGCCGTTCACGTCCAGCGTGATCGTCTGGAGCTTGCGGTCCGAGATGATGACGTGGCCTTCGTGCACAGGATTCTTCGGCTCGTAGACCGTGTGCTCGGCCAGGCCGAGGACCGGGATCGACCGGCGCACGAAGATGGCGTTGCTCATGCGGTTCGGGTCGTCGAAGCGCGCGAAGTAGCCGTCGAAGTCCGGAAGCGCTCGGGCGATGGCGTTGAACAGGTCGGCGTAGACGCCCATGCCGGGGTGCCGCCGGTCGTTCTCTTCCTGATCGCCGTCGAGCACTTCCTGCAAGAGCCACAGATCGGTCAGATGCCGACGCCGCTCGAAGAACGGGATCAAGTCCCCGACCGCACGTCCGCACCAGCAATTCAAGGTGGTCATCCGCATAGCATTCCTCCCTCCCGAAGATACCAAAAACCGACGGCTTGTCAACCGTCGGTTCTCTTACGCGTTCAGGATCCGTGGCACTTCTTGTATTTCTTTCCCGATCCGCAGGGGCAGAGATCGTTCCTGCCGACTTTCGGGAGGCCGGGGTCGATGTCGGTGGCGGGAGTTTTGTCGGAGTCGCCGCTTTCGTCGCCGAGGAGTTTGCGGTCGCCTTCTTTGGCCGGCGCGCTCATGGTAATGCCGCCTTGTTCGAGAAGCGAAGGCGCGTACTGCGCGGCGACTTGGACTTTGTAGATGGCGTACACAATCTGGCGCTCAATCGCGTGGAGAAGCTCGTTCCACATGCGATAGGCTTCCTTCTTGTACTCGACAAGCGGATCGCGCTGGCCGTAGCCGCGCAGACCGATGCCTTTGCGCAGGTGATCGATGGCGTCGAGGTGTTCGATCCAGAAGTTGTCCATGGCGCGGAGCGAGAGCCCGCGGCAGACCTGGGTCAGCATATCGCCGCCGATCTCGCGCTCGATTTTGTCGAACTGGGCGCGGGCGATGCCGACGAGGTACTGGATGATCGCGGTGCGCGCGTGCACGCCGGCGAGCTTGTCGCCTTTGGCTTCAAGCGCGACGTACATGTCGTCCATTTTGACGCGCGACTCGTTCGGCACGGGGAAGATCGTTGAAGCGACTTCGTAGATCTCTTCGACGTTCCATTCCGCTTCGTTTTCGTTGGAGGTGTGGAAGAGGACGACTTGTTCGATTTCGCGTTCGATCATTTCGAAGACGCGCGTCTTGACGACGCTGCCTTCGGAGGAAAGCATTTCGCGGCGGCGGCGATAGAAGCCTTCGCGGTGTTTGTTCAGCACGTCGTCGTAATCGAGAAGATGCTTACGGATGTCGAAGTTGTGGCCTTCCACTTTGTGCTGCGCCGATTCGATCGAGCGCGAAACCAGACCGTTTTCGATCGGCATGTCGTCGGGAATACCGAGGCGCTCCATCATGTTCTTCATGCGGTCGGAACCGAAGATGCGCATCAGGTCGTCCTCCATCGAGACGTAGAACTGCGAATGACCCGGATCGCCTTGGCGTCCGGCGCGGCCGCGCAGCTGGTTGTCGATGCGCCGCGATTCGTGGCGCTCGGTACCGATCACGAGCAAACCGCCGAGTTCGCGCACTTCCGCCGCCTTGGCCGCGTCGTAGGGGTTGCCGCCGAGGATAATGTCGACGCCGCGGCCGGCCATGTTGGTCGCGATCGTCACGCCGCCTTTGCGTCCGGCTTGGGCGATGATTTCGCCTTCACGCTCGTGGTTCTTGGCGTTCAACACTTGGTGCGGCACGCCTTCGAGCTCGAGAAGGTGCGAGAGTTCTTCGTTCTGATCGATCGAAATTGTACCAACCAATACCGGCTGGCCCTTTTCGTGGCGCGCCTTGATTTCCTGGACGACAGCCGCGAACTTGCCCGAACGGTTTTTGTAAACGCGGTCGGTGGCATCGAGACGCTGCGGTACTTTGTTCGTCGGGATGGCCGTGACTTCGAGCTTGTAGATTTTGGCGAACTCTTCCGCTTCTGTGGCGGCGGTGCCGGTCATGCCGGAGAGTTTTTTGTAGAGACGGAAATAGTTCTGGAAGGTGACCGTGGCGAGCGTGCGGCTTTCGCGCTGGATCTTCACTTTCTCTTTGGCTTCGATCGCCTGGTGCAAACCTTCCGAATAGCGGCGGCCCGGCATGAGGCGGCCGGTGAATTCGTCGACGATGATGACTTCGCCGTCCTTCACGACGTATTCCTTGTCCAACTGGAAGAGCGCCTTGGCGCGGAGGGCCGCTTCGAGGTGATAAATCGTCATGATGTCGGACGTCTTCCACGGGTCGGCGCCGTAGGCTTTGGACACGCGGTTCTGACCGTCTTCGGTGTAGGCGACGGCGCGCATCTTTTCGTCGACGTTGTAGTCTTTCCCCTCTTCGAGCGGGCGGACAATATCGGCGAAGGCGTAATACTGTTCCGACGATTCTTCGGCCGGCGCGGAGATGATGAGCGGCGTGCGCGCTTCGTCGATCAGAATGGAGTCGATTTCGTCGACGACGGCGTAGTTCAGTTCGCGCTGGACCATCTGGTCCGGCACGGTCGCCATGTTATCGCGCAAATAATCGAAACCGAACTCGTTGTTGGTGCCGTAGGTGATGTCGCAAAGATAGGCGTCTTTGCGTCCG
>CAZKMF010000020.1:0-14293 GCA_964553975.1 uncultured Gammaproteobacteria bacterium
GGCCCGATCGTCTACATGCTCGATGACGTTTCCGCTACTCTGACTCTTCCGGCTGGCGCGACAACGACACCTGCGCCGTCTTCTTGCACCGCCGATACGTGGTCCTGCACCGATTGGAACGCTTGTTCGACGAGTGGCGGCCAGTCTCACAGCTGCATTATGACGAGCGACTGCGCTGGCGTGACGACGCCGAGCCCGGCCACTTCGCAATCCTGCACCCCGCCGTCAACGACCCCGGCTCCGACGTCTTGCACGGCTGATACGTGGACGTGCGGCAGCTGGAGCGCGTGTTCCGCGAGCGGTATCCAGACGCGTTCATGCAGCATGACGACCGATTGCTCAACCGCGAACACGCCGAGTCCTTCGACGTCGCAGTCATGCACGCCGCCCTCGACGCCGCCGAGTTCGAGCTCCAACTATCCCGGCTATACCTATAATCTCCCCGCAAATCGGCCGTATATCTCGCTGCAGGACTTCAGCCAGTCTTCGGCTGGATATGCCAGCTTCAAGAGCTGGGTCGATGCTGCTGTCGCTGGTTCTCCGGGGTATGCGTACGCGCCGAGCGATGCAGTCGTGATGTACGCGCTCACGGGCCAGACCTCCTACATCGATCACGCGATCGCGCAGGTTGATGCGCTCGTTGCCGCGGCGGAAGCTGATATTGCGGCCGGTCGCAATCCGGAAGTCGCTGGCGATTCGTATCTCGATGTCGGTTGGCACATGGAACAAGTCGCGTTGACGTACGATCGCGGCTACGACCGCCTCACGTCTTCGCAGCGCACGCGCTGGGCCGCGTACGCCGATCGCACGATTGCGAACATCTGGGATCCGTCGAACGCCTCTTGGGGTGGACGCGCCGCTCCGTGGAGTGGTTGGTCGATCAATAACCCGGGCAACAACTACTACTTCAGCTTCATAAAAGCGACGCAGCTCTGGGCGCTCGCTTCGAAGAACATGACGTGGATCAGCTTCTTGCAGCAAAATAAATTCCCCGCGATCGCGGATTACTACGCGCGCTTGACCGGCGGAGGAAGTCGCGAGGGCACGGGGTACGGCACGGCGCAGAAGAACCTGTTCGAAAACTACATCATGTGGAAGGCATCGACGGGCGAAGACCTCTCGAAACTTTCCTCGCACGCCAAGGACACGATCGATTATTGGATCCACGCGACGGTGCCGACGCTTAATCGTTTCGCTCCGATCGGCGACCAGGCGCGCGTTTCCGAGCCGGAAATCTTCGATTATCACGAGAACCTTGTTCGCGAAGCTGTCGCCTTGGCACGCGGCACGGAACAAGCCAAACGTGGCATGTGGTGGTTGAACAACAACAACGTCACGTCTCTCATGGGCTTCAATCGCCGCCTCGCGCTCTTGAGCACGCCGGATACGGCCACGGCACCGACGGCGCTTGAGTATCACGCGACGGGCGTCGGGCACTTCTTCGCCCGAAGCTCATGGAACACCGACGCGTCCTGGTTGGCTTTCGTCGCTGGCCCCTATGACGAATCGCACGCGCATCAGGACCAAGGTTCGTTCACCTTCTATCGCAACGGTTGGCTCGCCGCGACGTCGAACATCTGGTCGCACAGCGGCATTCATCAGGATGTCGACGCACACAACGTCCTCCGCTTTACGAGAAATGGCGCGGTGATCCCGCAGAACGAGTCGACATCATCGATGTCGTACGCCAAGACGGCAGGCATCGTGACCGTTCAGGCCAACTTGACCCCGGCGTACTCGCGCAATGCGAGCTACGTCCAGTCTTGGAACCGCGACTTGCGCTATCAAGGCAACACGCTCCGAATTCACGACGTCTGCCAGGTAGCTTCCGGCGTGAGCGCTGTCTTCCAGGTCCATGTCCCGGTTCAGCCCGTAACGCAGGCGGATGGTTCCATCAAAGCTGGAAACCTCAAGATTCAAGGCGGAGCAGGGTATACGGCGCGGTTCGTCGACATGCGTACAATCGACTCCGACTACATTAGCGGTTGGAGGGTCGAACTCTCGAACCCGGCTGGTTGCGAGTTCACGGTTGATCTCACGGCGCTCTAAACGCATCGTGCTGAACAGCACAAAAACCTCCGGCGAGAGCCGGAGGTTTTACGTTCCAAAAACTTCAAGCTTTTTTCGCGGTGCGTGTCGTGAGACCGAAGAGTAACCAACCGCACATACAGATAAGTGCGCCGATTGCCACGGGCGCTTCGGGGCTGAGGCGCGCAGCGACGAGTCCGGCGAGGAGCGGCGGCACGGCGTTCGAGAGCGATTGGATGCTGGCGTTCAAACCGAGAATCTCGCCTTGGCGATCGGGTCCCGCTGTTTTGCTGACGACAGCGGAAAGACTGGCGACCGTAAGGCCGTTCGAGGCTGCCATGAAAGGCGGAATCAGATAGAGTTGCCAGGCTTCGCGCGCCAACAGCATGGAGAAGACCGAGAGGGCGGTGCCCAGCATCGAGACGCGCAAGATGTGCGCTTCGCTCCAACGCTTCGTCACGAAACGGATGAGGAGCGCCTGCGCCAGCACGATGAAGATACCGATGTACGCGAAGTACTCGCCGATGCGACCTTCCGTGAAGCCGAAGCGTTTCGTCAGATAGACGTTGAAGAAGGAAACGAAGAACGAGAATCCCGCGTAAAACAGGAAGCCCGCGGCAAAGAGGTTGCGGAGCTCTTTCCAGCGCCAAGCACGACCGATGTCGCCGAGCGAACGCATCCAGTTGAACGCTTTCGTGATCGGATCAAGCTTCCGGGTTTCAGGAAAGAAGAGCAGGACGGATACCAGGTTGATTGCGGCGAGAAGCGCCGCGAACCAGAACGGCGTCGTGGCGTTGAACCAGGAAACGAACGTCGGGTCGGCCAGTTTACCGCCGATGAATGGGCCAAGAATGAAACCGAGGCCGAAGGCGGCGCCGATCATGCCGAAGTTTTTGGCGCGATCTTCTGGTTTCGAGACGTCTGCTACCGCTGCTTGCGCAACGGAAATATTGCCGCCGGTAATGCCGTCGAGGATGCGCGAGAGGAACAGGAGCGGCAGGTTCTTAAGCAAGATCGCGACGGCAAACAGTCCGTAGCCGATCGAAGTGCCGGCCAAGCATACGGCCAACACCTTGCGCCGGCCGTAACGGTCGGAGAGCTGTCCAAGGATCGGCGCGGCCAAGAAGGACATGAGCGGATAGCTGGCCGTCAGGGCACCGAGCAGTACGAGTCCTTGCCCGGTCGTAGCGATCCCCGTAAGCAGGTAATGTGGCGAGTTCGGATTCGCCAGGAGCTGCGGAATGACAGGGATTAAAATACCGACACCGATCAGATCGATCAGCACGGTCAAAAAGATGACGGGGAGTGGGCGTTTATGCATAGCGGAAAGCAGTATCCCATGAAAAAAGACAATGATCAAGGTATTTGGGTTGTGCTCGGGAGAAGACGCGTCGCAAGGAGCTTTTTGAAAAAAAAGACACCGGGCGAGATAGGAGTACGATTCGTCTTACAGACGTTTCGTCTCGTTCTCTCACGCAGTGTGCGGACGCTTCGCCAGATGCAGCCTTGGAGCGAGAAGCTCCTGACGGGCGAGACGGATCACGATGACGCCAGCGAGCGCCCGCAGCCTGCCTGCCACGATGTACGCGCCGCTCGCGAGGATGATCGCCTCGGCGACCCTGGCGGCATCGTCCATCCAGTCGCCGCGCTTGATCGCGACCGGACGCAGTCCGTGCTCGCGGACCAGCTCACCGATGAGCGCACCGGCCACGTAGCCAGCCCGACCGTTCACGAGCGCCTCGCCGCTTCTACGAAGCGCGGTCTCTGTCACGGTGATGAGGTTCTGGATGGAATCCGACGTGTTCCACCGACCGTTCTTCATGGTCCAATCCGGCATGCGCACCTTCCTTGTCAGTCTCCAAGTTACGCAGTGTGTGGAATCAGCTTAATAGACAGCACGAAAGAACCGAGAACGATATTAGAAAAACCCAGTTTTGTCAAGCTGATTCGGTATTGCGGTTGCAGGTTTTTTGTAGTACACCTGCATAAGAAGTTAATCTCTCATTCCGTATGTTTTTCTACGCAATTCTCTTTATCGTGATTCTCGCGCTCGCCGGACTGCGCACCGTTCAGCAGTATCAAAAAGGCATTGTGTTTCGATTCGGCAAGATCGTGAAGACGAAGGAGCCGGGCCTGAACTGGATCATTCCCGTGTTCGAGTCGATTGTGCGCGTCGATATGCGCGTCATCACGCTGCCCGTGCCGCCGCAAAAGATCATCACGAAGGACAACGTCTCGGTCGATATTTCGGCCGTCGCGTATTACAAGGTTGTCGACGCAATCAAAGCGATCGTCGCCGTTCAGAACGTACGCGACGCTATCGACCAGATCGCCCAAACGTCGCTGCGCAACATCGTCGGCAAGTTCCAGCTCGACGAAATTCTTTCGGAAAGGGATACCATCAATGCCGAGATCACGAAAATTCTCGATGCCTATACGGAACAATGGGGCGTTCTGGTGAGCGCCGTTGAGATTAAAGACATTCAGCTGCCGGAAGACATGCAGCGCGCGATCGCCAAACAAGCCGAAGCGGAACGTGAAAAGCGCGCTAAGATTATCTCCGCCGAGGGCGAATTCCTTTCGGCGCAGAAGCTCGCCGATACCGCCGACATTATGATGGCGCATCCGATCGCGCTCCAGCTCCGCAACTTGCAGACATTGGCGGAGATCGCGACCGAAAAGAACTCCACCATCATCTTCCCGGCCCAACTCATGGGTACCGTCAACGACATTCAGAACTTCTTGGCGGCGGAAAAGACGAAGTAAGCCTTCGCAGAGAATACAAAACACCCGTCGAGTCGGCGGGTGTTTTTGTACGAACCAGCAGGAGTTGCACCTGCCTCTGAAATCGAAGTGTCGACGGGTAGCGAAGACGAAGACGTTCCGTTCAGCGCTCAACGTTTGAGATACAAGTTCGCGCGGAGTGTACGGGGTGGAAGGCGTTTGGTCAAGATCGTGGGAAGAGTAACAAAAAATCCGCCGCGGCGGATCAAGGATGGAGCTTGATGTACTTGGCGTCGAAGCGTTCGGCCAAGAGCGTGAGCTTCGGGCAGACGACGCACAGCGTGTAGAGGCTTTGCCTGTACATCTTGGTCTGATGGTCCGGTGTCAGTGGCACGTCACCAACGACGTACCCCGAGCTTCGGCATGCGCACGGCATGCGCTCGGCCTCGTGCGCCGGGCCGAAAGGTCTCGCGAGTGGCATCTGCGGATCAGCCCAGCGGAATCCGTTGCTCTCGCGGATACACGTGCGCGCTTGGAGTTCCGCCAGCTTTTCGCGATCCTTGAGACAGGTCTCGATCCAGAAGGGGTCGTACGCGACCGGTTTGCCATTTTCGATACGGTACGAGCGGACGAAGAAGTATCGACCACCGCCGCCGCATCCAGGCATCGACGTCTGCCAAGCGTACGGCAAGTAGTTCAGCATGAGCCAGAGGTCTCCGTACGGAAGACCGATTGCCGCCAGATTCAGATCATGAACGTACATTGCCAACCTCGGTAGCTGTCCGATTGAAAACTACTCCATGTTATTGAGTGTGTCAAAGCCTCGACGTCCGGGTGTTTTTTGGTTTCTTTGATGCGGAGCGCTTTTCGAAAAAGAAAAACCCGCATCAAGCGCGGGTTGGAGACGAGATCACTTCTTCGGGGGCGGGAAGCTCGCGCAGCCGTTGCCGTTCTTGTCCACCGGCTGCCAGCACACCTCGCAGGTGATGCCGAAGGCCCACAGGCCCTCGCAGCAGCCGTCCTGCCCGCCCATCCTGCACTCGACGCACTTCATGGCGGCGGGGTCGCTGTAGCAGTAGAGGGTCTGCGTGAGGTCCGCGACCATGTCGCCTTCGTAGCTCGCCTCCTCGGCGCACGTCGCGCCGACGCAGGAGGTGTTGTCGCGCGCGACGACCTCCGTGGACTGATCGCTGTTCTCGTTGTCCACCGCTTCGGTGCAGGCGGTGCTCACGAGGATGGCGCAGAGGATGGAAGCGGCGAGAGAGAGGATCTTCATAACTTCCTTTCAACCGGCGTGGCTCGGCTCCCCAGAACATCTGGTGGTATTGCCGCTGATAACCGGTATGGGCGCAAGGCTATAGACAATATAGGAGAATGTCAAGCCCGTCGGGATTTATCGACACGGTTTGTCTCCGATCTTCCAACGAAAAGAGACTCTTTTTTGGAAGAGTCTCTCTTGGTAGACCCCGGGTTTCTTTATCAGAATATCTCCGGGGTCTGGATACGGGCAGGTGGGCTGCTTTGGCTGCCGGGTTGCGTGTGCTTGAGCCGGTTGCCTCAACCGTGGATCACTAGGGAATGTACTGCTCCTGAATCTCGGTGACAGCGCCGCCTTTGGTAATGAAGATGAATGGGGTGTAGGTAGCGAACTCACCGATCTCGAGCATCTTCTGCAGATCAATCAAGCTTACTTCGCGGGGGAGTGTGTTCTGCTGTTCGTCTTGCTTGAACTCCCCGTTTGCGCCATTCGAGAGGACCTGGATAGATAGATTTTGAGAGATTGGTAGTCGCAAGGTTTTCTGCGTTTCGCGCACGAAGAATCGATTCGGCACGCATTCATCATCTTCGATGCGCTCAAGCGTGCAGCGTCCGGTTTCAAGAGCGGCCTGCTCTTGGTTATCAAAGCCTTCCACCCACTCGACCAAACGCAACTCTACGCCGCTCTCTTCGATCTTCACGATCTTCCCATAGAGTTTAGCTGAACCGATGGCGGCTCCGTCCGGAGTGCAGTCGAATTGTGGCGGCTCGACGCTAGGTACTGCTTTGGCGGATGTATAGCCAAGAAAGTATGCAGCACCGATGGTAAGGGTGCAGCCAATGACGACAAAAAGTTTTTTCATAATCGTGGGTTTCACAAAGATAGTATGTATGAAACCTAGTGAAACCACAAAACGCAAAATCCGCCTGTTGGGCGGATTCGGCGGTGGTAGCCCCAAGGGGAGTCGAACCCCTATCTGCTCCGTGAAAGGGAGCTGTCCTAGCCATTAGACGATGAGGCCTCGTTTGTTGAACACAGCTAATTTAATGGAAAACCCCGTATCCGTCAAGATGGGGCGATCCTTGACTTTTAGGCTATTTTGAGCTAGACTCGTTCGTTGGCTGGTGCCAACAAGGAGGCAGAAATGCCGTATCGTTACCTTGCTCTTCTCATCACCCTCGCGTTCACCGCGTGCGTTCCGGCTGACGTCCAGCCGGGTTCACCCGACGCCGGGCTCGCGCCCGACGGCCAGGTCATCGACCTCGAGAAGGAGGAGATCGTCCGCGGCTACAACCAGGAGGTGCTGGGCTACGCGCGTGAGCACATGACGGGCGACTGGTGGGCTTGGATGATCTCCAACTCTACCTGCTACGACCCCGCGCACCCCTACGCGAAGGACTGTCCCTACGAGTGGTACCAGAACATCTACGTGCGCGCGCGGCGGGCGGATCCGTCCTATCGCCAACTGCGCATCGAGGTGTCCTACGAGCATCCGATCGACTACGCTCCGGCGTGGTCGAGCGAGGCCGAGCACATGGCGGCGCTGAAGTCACTGGCCGAGCTGACGTACCCCGGGTGGGAATTCACCTTCTCGCTCGATGATCCGTCGGCGGAGTTCCACGTGGTGCTCGGTCACACGGGCATCTCGTACGCGGACGGCGACACGATCTACCTCGTCTACGAGGGGATCTTCAGCCACGAGTTCGGGCATCTGCTCGGGCTCAGCCATCACTACTGCGCGGTCGGCGACACGTGCCAGCGGAACTATCCTCCGGGAGAAGGTCCGTGCATCATGACGCGCGAGTCGTCCTCGTGGGGTCCGACGGAGCAGTTCCTGCTCCAGCTCGGTCCGGAACGGCACGACGCGGAGATCAACGCCGCGGCCGACGAGATCATGCGTCGGTATCCGGGACGGAGCGTCATCGCCTATCGCCAGGCGTTGAACGATCCGCTCACCCTCGACGCCTCCGACTGACGGAGCGTCCTCGAACCATCGAGGCCGCTCCTTTTCTTTTATCCGAGCGCAACCAAAATTGCGCCGAGCGTCATGACAAGCGCGCCGACGCCGACTTTCCAATTGACGCGCTCTCCCAAAATAAGGACGGCGAGAATGACCGTGATGACGGCGGAAAAACGATCGATCGGCGCCACCTGCGAGGCCTTGCCGACGTTCAACGCCCAGAAATAAAAGATCCACGAAAGCGCACCGGCGGTTCCGGCGAGCGCGACGTAGAGCAATGCTTTGCCGTGCACGGTCGAAATCATCTGCCATTTTCCGCTGACGAGCACGACGGTCAGGAGCAGGAGAAACATGAAGGCCGCGCGAATCATTGTTGCGACCGTGGAATCAACTTTTGAAAGTCCAATCTTGCCGAAGATCGCGACGAGCGCGGCAAAAACGGCGGAGAGCAGCGCGAGGGGGAGCCAAAGCCAAGTGGAGGTCATAGAAGTCCAGTGTACCCCATTCTTTGGTATGAAAAAACGCCAGTGCAGACGTTACGTCTGGCAACCGGCGTCGATGTAGTCGCGCAGTCGGGCTTTCGCGCTGCGCAGCTGGGTCTTTGCCGTGTTCGCGGGAATATCGAGTACGATACCGATCTCCTTGAACGGCAGCTCTTCGTTGCAGCGCAGGTGGACGACGCGCCGCTGCAGCTCGGTGAGCGCGGTGAGGGCCTTCGCGAGCAGCATCTTCCGCTCGGCGTCGAGCAGTTGCTCGCTCGGCGTGACGGTCAACGCGTCGTGTCCCGCGTCGGCGCTTCTCGCGTTGTCGCGGTGGCGCTCGCGCACCCTCTTGCGACGGATCTCGTCGATGATGAGGTGCTTCACGATCTGACAGACCCAGGTCTTGAATCCCCGGATCTCCTGCTTGTAGGCGCGGCAGGCGTGGTAGTGAACGTCTTGCAGCAGGTCCTCGAGCAAGTCGATCCGACCGTACCGGCAGAGCGTCTTGGCCGCGAAGTTCCTGATGTAGAGCGCGTGCTCACGCAGCAGTGCGTGCAACAGCTTCCGTTCCGCGGGGTCAGCCATGGGAGCCTCCTCACGTGAGGTTGGCGCGACGTCCGACTTGAACGCCAGGCCATTTCGGTCTATCATCAATTCTCGGTTACGTCAACCCTCCCATGCGCATTCTCGGCATTGAAACATCTTGCGACGAAACCTCGGTCGCCCTGCTCGACGTGAGCAAAGGTGTCGCGCGAATCGCGAAGCATCTCACAGCTTCGCAGATTTTGAAGCACGCCGAATACGGCGGCGTCGTGCCGGAAGTCGCCGCCCGTTTACACGCGGAAACACTACCTCTTTTAATCGACGAACTGGGCGTTTCCGCCAAGGATATCGACGGAATCGCGGTCACGCGCGGGCCTGGACTCATCACTTCGCTTCGCGTCGGCACCGACTTCGCCCGGACGTTGGCTTATGGCTGGAACCGTCCGCTGGTCGGCGTGAATCACATCGAAGGGCATATTGCCGCCAACTGGATCGGCAAGAAAGTCGCGACCGCCTATCGTTTTCCGGCGCTCGTACTCGTCGTTTCCGGCGGACACACGGAACTTATTTTAATGAAGGGTTTTGGAACATACGAACGCATCGGTTCGACGCTCGACGACTCCGCCTGCGAGGCGTTCGACAAAGTCGCCAAGATGCTCGACCTCGGATACCCGGGCGGCCCGGCGGTTTCGAAGCGCGCGGCGCTCGGCAATCCGGAAACGTTCGCCTTTCCGCGGCCGTTGCTCAACAAGCCGGACTTCGATTTCAGTTTTTCGGGATTGAAAACGGCAGTGCTCTACACGCTTCAGCGCAAAAAGGAGTGGTCAGCGGAAGACGTGAACGATATATGCGCGTCGTTTCAAGCCGCTGTCGTTGAGACGCTCGTGACGAAAGCCGTACGCGCGGCCAAGGCAAAAAAGGTAAAGACCGTTTTTTTGGCCGGCGGCGTCGCGGCCAACGGGCCGCTTCGCTCCACGCTCGCGGCGACGTTCGCGAAAGAATTGCCGAAGATTGAAGTCGTCATTCCGGCGCTTGAATACTGCACTGACAACGCCGCCATGATCGCCATGGCCGGATTTTTCCGCCTTTCAAAAAAGAAGCATGATGCTTGGAAGGGGATGGAGGCGGATCCTGCCTGGGAACTCGGTTTGAAATGATATGGAGAAATTCGTAACAACAACACCGAAAGAAACGGCGAAGGTCGCGCGGTCGCTCGCTTCGCGCGTCCGTGGCGGGGTCGTTGTTGCCTTGTACGGCGACCTTGGCGTCGGTAAGACGACGTTCGCACAGGCGTTCGCCAAAGCGCTCGGTATCAAAAAGCGCGTGCAGAGCCCAACGTTTATTTTGATGCAGGAGTACCCGATCAAGAAACGCGGCGCGCTCAAACTCTTTTTGCACGTCGATGCCTATCGCGGCGACGAGGCGCAATTTACGCACGTCGGATTTTCAGAATACGCGGGACGTCCCGATACGGTGGTATTGGTCGAATGGGCGGAGCGCGTCGAAAAACTTTTGCCGAAAAAACGCATAAACGTTCGTTTGTCGCATCGCGGCGGCGATGCGCGCGGGATCACGATCACTGGTTGAACGTTTCAAGGGGGGATGCTAGCGTCTTTATAGCCCCCTCCCAACCCCTTTGCAGGAGTTGTTGCCATGAGCAAGCCCCAACTGGTTCAAATCGTGAACCGTGGGGTTTTCCCACGGTGGCGCTTGGAAAGCGTTGGATCCTCGTCGAAGCGCGACAAGATGGCGCTGACGACGCAGGGCGGCTGGTTCGGCTCCGGCACCAAGATCGCTCCGATCGCCGCCATGGCGCTCGGGATGGAGGTCTGGGTGTCGTCGCACGACGAGCAGGGTCCGTACCTCGTCACCTACGACGTCGAAGACGGTCCGGGCGGCAAGGAAGATCCGCGCGTCGTGCGTTTGTATCACGGCGACACCGTACAGAAGGAAGTTACGGAGTTCTCTCCCGCCTCCTTCATGAACTGGTCGAAGCCGATCGGCAGCGATCCGATGAACGAGTTCCGCGTCTGGCGCGAGTACTTTCGCAACGGACGCGACGCGGATCCAGAAGGACCGGTCCTGAGCTTCGTCGACGCGCCAAACGTGTCGGACGAAGACACGACCGCGGTCTTCATCACGCATACGCCGCAGTACGATGCGATCATGGCGAACATCAATCGGTACTTCAAGTACCTTTCGAACGACAAGCCGTTGTTCGAGTTCCCGGGCATCGGCCAAGTCTGGCCGAAGTCCGAGGAAAAGGTGACGCGCATGTTCTCGCTCGGAACGATGGCGCTCTGCGAGAAGTCGAGTTCTTGGTCGACGCTCTTCGACTACAGCTTCGATCAAAAGGAGCTGATGTCGGAAGAACGTACCTTCGATAATCTCGCCAAGGTCTACGGTCAGCTCTCGCAGATGCTCGCGGATTGTCCGAGTGTCGTCTTGGCCTACCGCCTGCTCAGGGCGATGGTGAACGGCGAGGCCGAGCTTGAGCGGAACGCGCTGGCGCTGCTCAGCAAGCCGGAGCAGATTCCCGGCAAGCGCTACTGGCTTGCCGCGTGGAAGAAGCTGTACGGCGATGACGCGGTGATTGAAATGGGCAACTGGTCCGATCATCACGCGCGCATGAGCTTCAAGCGGAAGCCAGTCCAGGTTGCTTCGCACGCGCTCAGGGTCTTCCTGACCTACTGCGGCGTGCAACGATCGGTCGACGTGATTCCGTCGGGCGACCGGCTGGCCTACGCCATCTGCTTGCAGCTGACGCACGAAGAACGCCGCGTCCTCCAGGACGCGCGCGCGATTCTGACCAGTCGCTACCCCGAGCTGAGCGCGCTGACGGTGCACGTGTTCGAACCGCGTAGCCCCGAGATGGAGATGGCCATGCTCGGCTTCTGCTTGCCGGAGACGCCGCCGTTCACGGAGGTGTACCTCAAGCGATCGGAACTGCGCAGTCTCGAAGCCGCGCTGGAAACGCTGAATCACGAATTCCGCCACGTGCGCAGCGGTGCCTGCGACGGCACGCCGGAGTTCGTCGATCTCGCCGACAAGGACGAAAAGGCGATGCTCCTTGAGCTTCGTCGCAGCGAAGAGCGGAGCTGGGAACTCAGATGGGAAGAGTTTGATAAGCTCGCGAGCGATTCCGACGAAGACGCATAAGCCCCTCGACGCGGTGTCGAGGGGATTTTTCTTTTCCTTATTCGGCTGCGGCCAGTACTTCTTCCACCGTCGTCAGTCCGTCAAGCGCTTTCAGTAAGCCGTCTTGCGCCATCGTGATCATACCTTGCTTCACGGCGATGTCTTGCATTTGGTATTCCGAGACGTTTCCGGAAAGAATGACTTTTTCGATCTCGGGACTCATCGTGAAGATTTCGTAGATACCGACGCGTCCTTTGTAGCCCGAGCCGCCGCAGGCGTCGCAGCCTTTGCCTTTCGAGAAGCTCAGCTTTTCCAAGTCGCGCTGCTCGCCGGAGTCGGGGGAGAGCGCGCCGAGGATCGTCTTCACCTTCTTCGTTTGCTCTTCGTTGAGTTGCGTTTCGACTTTGCACGCGTCGTGGATGCGGCGCACGAGACGCTGGCCGATGACGGCGTTCAGGGCCGGGGCCAAAAGGAACGGTTTCACGCCCATCGACAGGAAGCGGGGGATGGCGCCGGCGGCGCTGTTGGTATGGATCGTCGAGACCATCAAGTGGCCAGTGAGTGCCGCTTGAATCGACGTTTCGGCCGTTTCAAGATCGCGGATTTCACCGACCATGATGACGTCGGGGTCCTGGCGCAGAATAGCGCGAAGGCCCTTGGCGAAGGTGTAGTCCTTCGAAAGATCGATCGGCGATTGGTTGATACCTTCGAGACTGTATTCGACCGGATCTTCGAGCGTGATGATCTTGGCGTCCGAAGTGTTCAGCTTTTTCAAAATCGCGTAGAGCGTCGTCGTCTTACCGGAACCGGTCGGACCGGTCGTGATGATCATGCCGTTCGGACGTTCGATCTCGCGCTTCAGCTGTTCGAAGGCTTTGCCGCGAATACCGAGCTGTTCGAACCCGAGACCGATGGTCGACGGGCGGAGGAGGCGCATAACGACCGATTCGCCGTAGGATGTCGGCACGGTCGAGACGCGGACTTCGGTTTTCTGTCCGCTGACGAAAATCGTGAAACGACCGTCCTGCGGCACGTTCGTCACGTTGATTTTGAGGGTCGAAAACAATTTGATGCGGGAAATGATGCGCGGCCAGATCTCGCGCGGCAACCGCGCCGCGTCTTGCAGTACGCCATCGATGCGATAACGGACGACGACATCCTTTTCTTCCGCTTCAACGTGGATGTCGGAGGCATCGCCTTTCAACGCGCCAGCGATGATAATCGTGACGGAATCGGTGATGTCGGCGCCCTTCATCATCGCGTCGAGTTCCTTGTAGGAACCCATCTTGTCCTGATATTTCTTGAGCTCGCTTTCGGTGATTTCGACGCCTTTGACGATCTTGCGAATTTTCGGCAGCGCGTCGTACAGCTTGTACGCGTGCGCGAAGCTTTCTTCCGAGATGATATAGGTGCCGACGTTGGCGTGCGCGCGTTCGCCGACCTGGTACGCCGCTTCTTTTACGTCCGGACGCGAAGGATCGATCGCACCGACGCGCACTTCATCGCCGGTCTGCAAAAACACGATCGCTCTCAGTGCCTCCGCTTGCTCTTTGGAGAGCAGGGTAAGCGCTTCCGGGGCGATGGGGAAGCCTTTCAAGTTGATGTAGGACGCGCCAAGTTGAGCGCCGCGTTTCGCGGTTTCCTTCTCTTTCGCCTGCAGTTCCAAATCGCGCATTTTCGTCGCGAACTTCGCCTGGGCGTCGGGAGACGAAACGCTCGGCAGTTTGGTTTTCTTCAGCAGGTCTTCAATTGAAGGATTGCTTTCAGACATTGTTAGGCCAAGAACTTGTGGAACCAGCGGGCGATCTTGGAAAGGCCGCCGTGGCCGCGGGTGTGCAGCTTGGTGAAGAGTGAGACCCAGACGGCGTATTGGAAGGCGGCCAAGAAGGCGCCGACGAGCGCGAGGAATACGACGCCAACGATCACCGCGATCGCGGAGACAATGGCGAGCGCTGAGGCACTCTTAAGTAGTGATGCGCCGATAAGGAAGGGAACGAGGGCGATCGCTGCCGCGCTGGTCACGATACCGATGCCGAACGCGGCGATCATATTCACGCCGAACAGGAAGAGCGCCGTCTCAAGGCTGATCAGCCAGTACTTGCGGAAGAGGGCGATGGCCGCTTCGATCGCGGAGACCAATGGCATGCGCTGGATCGCGAC
>CAZKMF010000021.1:0-3288 GCA_964553975.1 uncultured Gammaproteobacteria bacterium
CAGCTGGTGGGGCAAGCACGGCATCCTCGAGCCCGAGGAGACGCACCTCGTCTACGGCGCCGACGGCGACCCCTACTGGGTCACCGCCGTCACCTCGAACAACGAGAAGGACCAGTCCTTGGTCGGGCTGATCTACACCGACGTCCGTTCCGGCGTCTCGCGCATGTACAACGCGAGCGGCGGCACCGACGCGGCGATCATCCAGTCCGTGAACAACAAGGTCTCGTACAAGCACCAGCACGGCTCGAGTCCGGTCATCTACAACGTGAACGGCACGATGGCTTCCGTCGTCCCCTTGCTCGGCGACAACCACACCTTCCAGGGCGTGGCGATCGTCTCGATCACCGACCCGCAGCGGGTCGCGATCGGCACCTCGTTTGGCCAGGCGCTCCTCGTCTACCAGACGGAGATGACCAAGAGCGGACAAGGACCGGGCATCGAGTCGACGCACGACCAGCAGACGGTCGAGGCCAAGGTCTTGCGCGTCGCGCAAGAAACCCACGACACGGGCGTGACCTACCGCCTGCTGGTCGAGGGGCAGACGCAGATCTTCGCCGCCGGCACCGAGCTCTCCCCCGAGCTCTCGCTCACGCAACCCGGCGACGTCGTGAAGCTGACCTACCGCACGAGCGTCGAGGAGGTCGTGCCGCTCACCGGCTTCGACAACTCGGCGATCGCGCTCAGCGCTCCGCCACCTCCGGTCGAACAGAAACCGTGAACACCCCGCCCGCACGCCTCGCGTGCGGGTTTTCTTTTTCATTGACGTCGCGCCGGGTTTCGCCTACGCTGCCGACAGCACACATAGGAGTTCCACATGGACCGCTTCGGCACCGTCTTGTACTGCGCGGACATCGACGTCACACGCGCGTTCTACGAATGCCTCGGCTTCTCTTTCGTCGAAGAGCGGCACAACGACGGCAAAGGCCCGAGGCACTACGCCTGCTCGCTGGGTGGATTCGTGATCGAACTCTACCGCGACAAGAATCGCTCGCCCGAGCGGCGACCGGACGAACCGGATACGCGACAGAGAATCATCTGCAACACCGATCGGTTCGACGACGTGCTCCAAACGCTCCAGCGCATGGAGACGCCGCTGAACGACGTGCAGACGCTCCGAGACACGGGACTCCGGACCGTGCTCACGCTCGATCCCGACGCCCGCTACGTGCAGATCTTCGAAGTCGAGAATCTTCTTCCGAGGATGAACTAATCCTCGGTTTTTTTCGCTTGACTGGTCGCTTTTTTAAGACTACAGTCGCCGCGTCCGCAAGGAGAAGGAGTCCGTATGCCCTTTCAACCGAGTACGCCCGAGGAGTGGCAACGCTCCGAAGAGCAAGTCAACGAAGTTCGCGCGCTGATTCGTCGCTTGCGCGCCGAAGGGCGCAACGTCCACCTGATCTGGGACGTCGATCGCGTGCTGGTTTCAGGCAGAAGCGATGACGCCTTCACCTACCTCGGCTTCGACGTGCGCAAGTACTTCACGCACGAAGAACGCCTGATCACGCAGCCGCTCGAAGACGGTCCGTTCGCCTGCCTCGCACGAGAGTGCGGCCGTGAAGGCATGCACCAGGCGCAAGACATCGTCACGGCCCGCTCGAGCTTCCTCGGACTGCGCGTCACCTTCTTCCTGCTCCGCAACTTCGGCATCGAGGTCAACTGGATGCTGCAGGTCGGCCACCAGTCGAAGAAGGACTCGTACCGCATCATCCTGGAAGCCTGTCGGAAGAACGAAGCGACGTACGTCATCAGCGTCGACGACACGAAAAAGCACAACGACGCCTTCGACGAAGCCGCCGCCGCGCTCGGTATGCAGGATCGCTGCCACAGCATCCTCGCGCTTCCGGTCCGCGACTACACCGAAGACGAGCTCCGACACCAAGTCGATGCCGTCATGGCCGTGACGGGCGACCACCCGAAGTTCGTCGATACGTTCGACACGGAAACGGGGCGCGTCAAGAATCGCGTGCTGGTCACGCCGCAGCCGCGCGCGACGATCCGGGAGATGTTCCTATCGATCGAGCAGGCAACCTACAAACGCTCCATCGTCGAACAGCATCGCGTCGAGCTTGCAGCCTTCGCCGAAAGAGCGATGCCGGGAGCGCCGAAGACGATCGACAATCTCTTCTACCTGTACGAGCTTGTCCGCGAGCCGCGCTGAGCGCGGCCTTTTTTTACTTCTTCAAATAGCGGCGCATGGAAAGCGCCGTCGCGACGAGGCTCAGGAACGTCACGGCACCGAGCTGATAGCCGAAGATTTGCATCCAGTAGTCGCGGAAGTAGGCGCCGATCGCCACGTCGGCGTCGAAGAACGCGCGAGCGGCCGGTTCAATAACGCCAAGCGTCGGGAACACGGCGGCGGTCACAAGCCCGAGCGCGATCACGTTGAAGAGCACGGTTTCGATAAGGAACGGCACGCGTACGAAGTTGCTGGAGGCACCGACGAGGCGCATAATCGCGATCTCTTCACGGTGGATGTAAATTGAAACACGGATCGTATTGAATACAATGAGGAGCGAGATGAGCGCGAAGGCGAGACTGAGCCAAAGTGCGGCCTGCTGCACCTTGCCGGTCACGGTCGTCAGACGCTCGATGAGCGCGCGGTGATCTTCAACCGTCTTGTCAGCAACGAGCGCTTTGATCGCCGGGCTATCCAATGCTTCCAGAATCGGACCATAGCTTGCTGCGTCCTTTGCTTTCACGACCAAGACCGCGCCGAGCGGGTTCTCCCCCACTTCCTGAAGTGCTTCAAGAATAGCCGGTTCGTCGGCGTGGTTGCGTTTGAACTGATCGAGCGCCTGGTCGCGGGAAATAAATTCGACGCCTTTGACTTCCGGCAGCGAGGTCAGATCCCCGCGCACGCCCAGGATACGTTCGTCCGAAACGGACGGACCGAAATAGACCGAGATGTCGACGCGATTTTCAATCACGCGAATCGCCGCGTCGGTAAAATAATTGACAACCACGAGCAAGTTGAGCGACAGGTACGTCAACATGAGGATCGAGATCGTCATGATCGACAATCCGAGATTCCTCCAAAAATCTTTCAGCGCGAATTTGAAGACGCGGGCGGTTGAAACAAACATGGGGCTAGATGAGGTACTTGCCTTCTTCGTGGTCAGCGACGATCTCTCCAGCGTGAATCGTCAGCACGCGCTTCCTGAGCGCGTTCACGATTTCCCGGTTATGCGTGACCATAACAACCGTCGTACCGAACTCGTTGATCTTCCGGAAAATGTCGACGATCTCTCCGGTGTGGATGGAGTCGAGGTTGCCCGTCGGTTCGTCGGC
>CAZKMF010000022.1:0-4130 GCA_964553975.1 uncultured Gammaproteobacteria bacterium
CGTTGTCGTTCAGCTGGAGCAGGTTCGAACCATTGGCGCGGTTTGAGCTAGAAGTAAGGGTGAAGAAGTTGAGCCCCAAGGTCGTGTAAACACCGCTATCAGTAAACGATGCATTCGACATTGAGTTAAAGCTCATGGTGCTGTTCGTGTCCAAGAACGTAATCGAGCTGTTTGAACCCGAGGTACGAATGATGCCACCCGCCGTGCCATCAAAGATGAGAGAACTCGTGTTGACCGTATCCGTAAACTGCATCGTATCGACGCCAATGCTGGTCGCCGTAGAACTGACGGTGAAGTAGCGCGTCGAATAGACGCCGCTCGTATTCGCGTCGTTGACTTCGAAGATGTTCGCCGTCGCGCCGCTTTGCGAGATGTTGAATCGAGCGTTCGGGGTCGTGTGACCGAACGAACCATTGCCGGAACTGTTGATGAAGAAACGGTTTCCTCCATTGACGCTGAAGTATAGCGCGCCGGCGCCAGGCGACGCGAAGACGAACGCTTTGCCCGATTCGGAGGTCACGAAGGCGTTATCGCCGCGGATCGTCAGGTTGCTGCCGTTATCCGTCGTCGTGCCGATTTCCATCGACGATACGGTTCCCGTACCGCGCACGATTGTCGACGTCGCGCTGACCGTGAGGTAGCGGCGGCTGTAATCGCCGGCGGCATTGGTACGATCCTGGATTTCGAAGATGTTGCCGGTGCCGGAGAAGGTGTCAGCGATCGTTACCGCACCGACCGACGGGGTGAGAGAGATTTCAGGTGAACCAGTCGAGCTCAGATACGCTTGGTTCAAATTGCTGCCCGTCGCCGTTGCCCAGGTGAGCGTGCCGCTGCCGTTGTTCTGGAGCACCGTCGAAGCACCGCCCTGCGAAGACGGCCACGAGTAAATGACGTTGTTAACTTTCACGAGGTTGCCGCTGCCGTCGACTTCGAAGGTGCTGGTCGCGGAACCGACAGTCAATGTGCTGGCTGGAGCGGCATTGCCGATACCCACGAGATACGTGCCGACGTTGTTGAGCGGATTGATGAGCGTGGATGTCGAACTAATCGTGAAGTAGCGCTTGGTATACCCGATACCGTCGGCCAAGGTCGTGTTTTGGACCGAGAAAAGGTTAGAGACGGGACTCGCTTGATAGCCGGCAATGACGAGAGGTTCAAACTTACTGTAAATCGTCGCGCCCGCGCCGGCCGCGGCGGAGCTCACGACGCTGAGCGCGGTGTTGGTCGCGCCGACATAGTTCTGCGTAATAGCAACGACAGCCGCGCCGTGACGCACGGTACCGCTCGTGAGCGTGAGTGAATCCGTGAACTTGGCGACAGGTCCCGTGATCGTCTGCGTGCTTGCACCGCTTTCCGTGATAGCGCGGCTGATGTTCAACACGCTACCGCTATGCGTCGTTGATGTCGTGGTGTAGGTACCCGTATAGCTGACGTGCGCAAGATTGCCAGCAAAGTTTGCCGTAACCGTGGAACCGTTATATACGGCCGAAATCATGGAGCCCGTACTCGTGCTGCCCGTAATGGAACCGCTCGAGGAGGCCAAGCTCAAGATCGAGCCTGAAGTCAGCGAACCTGAGTTGAGCCAAGCCGTGTTGCCGGTGGTTGTGTTCGCTGACACGATGAAGACGCCTGTACCCCTGTAAGCAGCGTTTGAGTTTACGTACAGGGCAGAACCTGTCGTGAGCGCGTTCGCATCAATACGCTGCACAGTCCCCGTCGTCGCGCCGCTTGCAACGATACCGAACATGCCGTTTGCGGCCGTATAAGCACCGCTCGACGTAATCAAGAGCGCTTGGCCGCTCGTGCTCGTCATGCCGTTGGCAGTGATGATCAAGCCGCTTCCGGAAGTCGTGAACGACCTCGCATTGATACGCATCGCCACGCCGCTTGTGTGTACATCGTCGATCTGGAAACACCTAACGGAGTGCACGCCCGTGAAGTTAAAGCGGACGCCGCCGTTACTGAACGTGCTTGTTGAAGCCGTTTGCGCGAGCAAGAGGCTGCCGGTCTGCGTTGTACCTGAACTCGTGATCGCGAGGCCGTTACCCGACGTCAGGGTGTTCACCGTGAGCGTCGAAGCCGTACCGGTCGTGACCCTGTTGTACGAATAGTTCGTGCTGGTCGAACTGACGGTGAAGAATCGCTGGCTATAATCTCCTCCCGCATTCGTGCGATCAATGACTTCAAAGATATTACCCGTTCCGCTGAAAGCATCCGCGATCGCTACGGCGCCAACCGAGGGGGTAAGCGAGATGACCGGAGTGCCTGTTGCGTTCAAATAGGCTTGGTTGAGGTTCGTCGTCGAGGCAGCACCGTCGATTTGCGTGTAGGTAGCGCCGTTATAGACATAGAGGTGGTCGCTGGTCGAGTTCCAAACGATATCGCCTTCGGTCGTGCCGGTAACTGCGGCGGGGGCACCAGCAAAGGTAGGGAGCTTCAAGCCGGTGCCATTGGCATGCGCCGGTGCGCTGAAGCGAAGACCGTAGCTCACGTTGCCGGAACCATCGATCGTGAGACCGTTCGTAACATCCGGACTCAAATTAGCACGAAGCTGGAGCGGCGTTCCAGCCGGCGTCGAAATGAGGCCACGGTAGCCTTGAGCTGATTCAAATCCGAGTTGAAGGATGGACGTACCTGACGTGTCGTACGCGATCTTCGCGGAGCCGCCGGAGAGCCACAAATCTTTCCAGCGGAGGGCTGGGTCACCAAGCGTGTACGTCGCATCAGCGGTGGGCGTAAGATTGCCGGCAAAACGCGCGTTTGGCGTGACGATGTACGTACTCGAAGCGTTACCAATCGTCGTAGCCGTCGAACTGATCGTGAAGAAGCGAGCGGAGTAATCACCCGACGCGTTTACGCGATCCTGAATCTCGAACAAGTTGCCGATGCCAACGCCCTTGCCGGCGCCGCCCGTGACCTGGTCGGCAATCGTGAGCGCGCCCTGGGTACTGTTCACGTACAACTCATTTGAAGAAGTCGCGTTGTTATACGCCTGGTTCAGATTTACCAAACCGGCGGACGTCGCCCATGTGAGCGTACCGCTGCCGTTGTTCTGAAGCACCGTCGAGGCCGCGCCTTGAGAAGACGGCCACGAGTAAATAACATTGTTCACTTTCACAAGGTTGCCCCTACCATCGACTTCAAAAGTGCTCGTGCCGGAACCGACCGTGAGCATACTGGCTGGCGCCGTGTTGCCGACCGCAAGGCTGCCAAGCAAACGCGTTGCCGTCGAGCTGACCGTGAGATATCGCGTCGAATCGTTGAAGTTCGCGACCTGCAAAATATTATCCGTCGGCGTCGGCGAAGAATCACGGACATCCAACTCGGACATCGGCACCGACGTCAGGATACCGACGGCACCCGTGGATTTCACGGTCAAACGTGCAGCACCGCCGAGCGTGGCACTGATCAGATCCTGGGTAAAATCGGCGAACGGAGAAACGGAGAGGGCGGGGGAAGACCAGAATTGATCTGCTTGCTGCGCGATAATAGCGCTCCTCGACAGGGTAAATTGACGGTCGCCGTAAATCGAGCCCTGGTAATCAACCGAGAAAATCGTGTTGCCTCCCGTCGTGACGCGCACCGCCGTACCCGCAAGATCATTAAGATGCGCGATGTCGAACGTGGCAGCAGGCGTATTTTGATTGATCGCGACCGCGGTCGCGCTGACCGTGAAGTACTTGCGGCTCCAATCGCCGGCCGTATTCACGCGATCCTGCACTTCGAACAAATTACCAATACCGTCGCCGCGACCGCTGCCGCCCGTCACTTGATCAGCGATCGTGAGGGCACCTTGAGTGCTGTTCACAAAAAGTTCCGTCGTACCCGTCGCGGCATGATACGCCTGGTTCAGGTTCGTCGACGAGGACATCGCCGCCCAGCTCAGCGTGCCGGAACCGTTGTTCTGCAGCACCGTTGAAACGCCGCCTTGCGATGACGGCCACGAGTAAATGACGTTGTTTACCTTCACAAGGTTGCCGCTGCCATCGACTTCGAACGTACTCGTGCCGGAACCAACCGTCAGCATGCTTGCCGGGGCCGTATTACCAACACCGAGGTTTCCAAACACGCGCGTTGACGTCGAGCTCACCGTGAAGAATCGCGTCGAATAATCGCCGGCAGCGTTCGTG
>CAZKMF010000023.1:0-7189 GCA_964553975.1 uncultured Gammaproteobacteria bacterium
TTACGCCGGCGGCCGCGAGCGCTTTGTAGCAGACGTAGCAAGGGGAGTAGGTCGTGTAGAGCGTCGCGCCGACCGTGCTCGTGCCGCCCGTGACGGCGGCTTGGAAGACGCAGTTCGCTTCGGCGTGGATCGTGCGCACGCAATGGCCGTGTTCCATCAAGTGCCCGGCGGGACCGTCACAGTGCGGCATGCCCGGCGGCGCGCCGTTGTAGCCCGTGGCGATGATACGGTTGTTCTTGATCAACACCGCTCCGACTTGGAGACGGTCGCAGGTGCCGCGCGTCGCCACGATTTTGGCGATACCCATGAAGTAGTCGTCCCAAGACGGACGTTGGTGGGATGGGGTCATAGTGCTCAAACCTTACCGTCTCAGAGAGGTCGCCGCAAGAGACGAAAAACCGACCCCTTTCGGGATCGGTTTCGCGCTTAGATCGTGCGGATGGCCGGACCCATGGTGGTCGCGACCGTGACGTTCTTCAGGTAGACGCCCTTCGAAGAGGACGGTTTGATCTTGCGGATGGCTTCGAGCAGCGTTTCGTAGTTCTCGGCGAGCGCTTTGGCGTCGAACGAGACTTTGCCGATCACAGTGTGCACGATGCCGTAATCGTCGCTCTTGAAGGCGACTTTGCCCTTCTTGAGTTCCGAGACCATCTTGGTGACGTTGGTGCCGACGGTTTCGGACTTCGGGTTCGGCATGAGACCCTTCGGACCGAGGACTTTCGCGACCTTGGCCATCTTCGGCATCATGTCCGGCGTGGCGACCGCGAGGTCCCATTCGAACTTGCCGGTCTTGGCGATTTCGGCCAGCGTTTCTTCCGTACCGATTTCATCGGCGCCGGCGTCCTTCGCTTCTTTTTCCTTGTCGGCGCTGACGAAGGCGATGACCTTGCGGGTCTTGCCGCTGCCGTTCGGAAGGGAAACAGTGCCGCGAACCTGCTGATCGGACTTCTTCGGATCGATGCCGAGGCGGAGATGGACTTCCACCGTGCCGTCGAACTTCGTCGTCGAGGTCTGCTTGGCCAGCTCCATCGCTTCGAGGGTCGAATACGTTTTCTTCGGATCGACGAGCGCGGCGGCGGCCTTGAATTTCTTGCCCATAGTGAGGTGTGGTCGGGCGCCTTTCGGCTCCCACATGCCTTATGTATTAATGGCCGCATCGTAGCGGTTCACGCCTATTCAGTCAAGTCTGAGGGTTGACAAACCCCACTTTGGCGCCTATTCTCCACGAGGCCTCTTTCGAAAGGGTACGGAAATGGAATACGACCTCCATTGGTTCGTGAACGCGTTCTTCATCCGGCTCGCCGGCACGCTCGGCATGGTTCCGTTGGCGGCGTTGGCGGCACTGCTCGTCTACTGGTTGAGGAAGCGCTTCTTTCCTCCCAAGACGGACCAGATGTCGTTTCTGTACGCGTATTTCGACGATGTCGGGTGCCGTGACGGTCAGAAGCGCCTGAATCTCAGTACGCAACATCATCTCGCGAACTGCGCAGGAACGTTCAGCCGCTATGATCTCAAGCTCCTGGGCGACTACGGGAAGAAGGCCGCTGCCGGCACCGTTTTGCGGCTTGCCAGCAGGCACAGTCAGGCTCTGGTGGGGAACGTAGCCAATCTGTTCTGGGCGAAGACTTGCGGTGATGGTCAGCTGGCCAAGTCGCAAGGCTTGCCGACGAAGGAGTGGACGGTCATGGTTGCACTCATCGCTTCGCCGAAATCGGGAGGCGTCACGAGGAAGCATCGCGTACTCGTGGCTTCTATCGACGATCTGCAGCGCTTGCCCACGCTTTCCCAAGTCTTGCCGACCGTCGGAATGACGGTGCCCAAGCTGGAAGAGTGGATGACCGCGCTCGCGAACATGGCGATCGTGCTTCGCGAAGAGGGGAGCGAAAACCCCCATTCGGCGCGAGTGAATCAGATGGTCATTCGCTGCTGAGGAGCGATATCGTTCATCGTCCGTACGGATCACGTACGGATTTTTTTTATTCACAAAATCCCGGGCGAGGCCCGGGATTCGTGTTTACGCGTTCATCTTCAGTTCCGTCTCGCGTTCCTTCTGTACCCACTTGAAGTGGATGACGAAGAGCGGGGCGGAGACGATCAGCATCGAGAGCCACTGGACGAGGTCTCTCTGGCGCTGGGCGGAGCGCTGGTCGGCGACGCTCTTTTCGCAGGCGGCTTTGCTCGCAGCCTTTTCCTCGGCGCTCGGCTCGCGGACGGCCGGCTGTCCCGGTTCGCTGACCGGCTTCGGCGCGTAGTACATGTTTCCGGATTCGTCGCAGGTCTGTCCGTATGCCATGTCGGCCTTGGTGAAGATGTACGTCTTCATGCCGAGGTTCAGGAGCGAAATCATGGCGATGACGCTCATGATCAGGAAGATCAATGTCGCGGCGTAGAAGTAAATCTGACGGATGATGTTTTTCATATAAAGAAAGGCTAGCATAAACAAAAACTCCCGCAAAGCGGGAGCGATTGCAGCCTTACGGCTTCACTTCGAGGCCCATCTGGCGCGCGGTACCTTCGATGGTACGCATGGCCGATTCGAGCGACGTGGTGTTGAGGTCCGGGAGCTTCTTCTCCGCGATTTCGCGGATCTGGGCTTTCGTGACCTCGCCGACTTTTTCCTGGAGCGGCTTGCCGGAACCTTTTTCGAGGCCGGCGGCCTTCATGAGAAGAGTCGATGCGGGCGGCGTCTTGAGAATGAAGTCGAACGTACGATCTTCATAAATCGTCAGGACGGCCGGGACGATGTCGCCCGCCATTTTGGCGGTGGCGGCGTTGAACTTCTGGACGAAGTCCTGGATGTTCACGCCGTGCTGGCCCAGGGTCGGACCGATCGGCGGGGCGGGAGTCGCTTTGCCGGCCGGGGCCTGGATTTTGACGATGGCTTTGACTTTCTTGGCCATGAATTTGGGTTTGCGCGTCGGAGAGAAGCTGGCTAAATGCCACGCCGCGCACGTAGCCAGGAGAGTACCGGAAACGGCAGGATTTGGCAAGAGACGGGGATTGACGTTCGATGGGGCCGGGTTTAGGCTCGTCGTAGGAGGTTCTCTCATGGAAGAAGCCCTTCAGCTCATCCAGGCTTTCGTGGTCTACCTGCTCGCCATGGCGGGGCTCACGATCACCTTTCCCTTCTGGATCTGTCCGTTCATCAAGCGGCTGCGCGTGCCGTTCCTGCCGCACGCCGTCATCGACTGATCTCCGCACCCGGCTGTTGCCGCGGTGTTTTTTTGTTTCAGAAGGAGAATCCTCGTCTGTTATTTCTCCATCAGACCCGGTATAGTCACCTCACACCGTGAGGAGCTAAATTAATACTCAAAGGCTATGGCGCCATCGGCGGAAAAGGGAATACTTTCGCTCGGCGGTAAGAAGATGAGGGAGGAACCTCGCGAAGAGGAGGCAAAGGAGGCCAGCTACGAGGCGCAGATTGAAAATGATCTGGCTGACTTCGAGAAGAAGAAGGGTCAGGAACGCGCCATGGCCGATCAACTCTTTGCGCTCTACCATTTCAACCTGAACGGCGGCCAAGAGCTGCTCGAGGAGTGCGGTGCCGTGAAAGTCTTCGGCGCAGTCAAACAGCTCGCTGCTTCGGAGGATCTTGTGGGCATGATGGACTTGATCAAGAACCTTGAACCGGACGCTAAAAAGAGGAAAGAACTTTACGGGCAGCTCATCGAGCGGGCCGAAAACCGCTTCCAGCGTGAAGAGAGGGCATATGAAGAAGCGGTGCCGGGCGGTTCGGAACGGAAATCTTCTGGTTATGCCTTCGGCACGAACGATTTTCAGGTGAGGTGGCAGAACAAGCAGGTCCATCTCTCGGTCATGCAAGAGGGAGACGCTGTGTTGGGCCGTTTCAAGGCACCGCACGCAGAGCTGTATTCTGAGCAAGCTTTGGGCCGGATGCAAGATCAAGTCAAACTTGGTCAACTTGAATACTTGGTGAAGAGGCTGTCTGAGGCTGGGAACGAGATCTCTGCCGCAGGTATCGGACTTGAACTTGAGAGGGAAAAGCTGCGGGTTGAGATGTTTTCGGCAGCGGACGGTATTTGCCTGAAAATAGAAGGACGTCTTTTGGCGATCAGGGCCGAAGTCGACACGGAGTCTGATAAGAAAATCGGCCCGCTGCTCAAGGAGTTAGCTCAACTTCAGGAGTTCGGAGCGTCCGACCCAGAGACTGCGAGTCTTATAGAGCCCAAGACGCGCGCTATCATGGAGGAGATCGCGGAATTGCGCGAACGAGGCGACGAGACGTACGCGCAGAAAACTTCCGGTATCCAACAGCTTCTGGAAAAGGCGAAAGCGGCACGGTCCACAGTTTGACCGCGTCGCTTTGAACACAAAAAAAGACGGGCCTCGAGAGGCCCGCCTTTTTTAGATCTTTTTGACTTGGAGGAAGTCGAGCTCGATCGGCGTTTCGCGGCCGAACATGTTGACGAGGACTTTGATCTTGCCTCGCGCTTCGTCGATTTCGGCAACCTTGCCTTCGAAGCCCTTGAACGGACCGTCGGCGATCGAAACGGCGGAGCCGGTTTCGACGTCGATCTTGTATTCCGGTTCGTCGACGCCCATGCGCTTCTGGAGGGATTTGACTTCCTCGTCGGAGAGCGGGGTCGGCGTGGTGCCGGTGCCGATGAAGCCGGTGACGTTCGGCGTATTGCGGACGACGTACCACGAGTCGTCGGTCACGACCATTTCGACCAGCACATAGCCGGGGAAGATTTTTTCTTCAACCGTCTTGCGCTTGCCGTTTTTGATCTTGATCTACTTCTCTTTCGGAATCATCACGCCGAAGATCTTGTCTTGCATGTCGAGCGATTCGATACGCTGCTTCAGGTTGTCGGAGACGTTCTCCTCATAGCCCGAGTAGGTGTGAATCGCGTACCAGCGGCGACCTTGCTGCAGTACTTGTTTCGGCATAGCTTACCTGGCGATGATCGCCTGAAGACCGATGTTGAAACCGTAGTCGATCGCGCCGAGCATGATGGCGGTTCCGAGGGACACGCCGACGACGATGAGTGTCGAGATGATCGTCTCACGACGGGTCGGCCAGACGACTTTCTCAAGCTCTTCCTTGGCCTCGTAGAAGTACCGCACGACCTTGTTTTCCTTGAAACTCATACGTTTTGAAGTTTTTTAAAGAGACCCCTGGGGGTCTCTGTTCGCAACCAGTATAGCATGGGTGGTCAAGTCTGTCAACGTGCGCGTCCGGTGGAGGTTGACAGGCGGGTAAAGAGGGGTAGGGTGAGCGCAACGTTCATTCAGGAGGGGGTCATGGCAAAAAAGGAGAAGACCGTCGCGCATCGACGGCTCGTTCATCCGGACCCCGACCTGGGGTCAAAGACGACACGCTGGCTTCTGCGGCGGCTCTGCGTCTGCAGTTGTGTGGTTCCGAACAAGAAGCTGTTCGACGCGGCGGTACGCGGCGGCGCCGCAATCGACGATCTCGAGGCCGCTGAAGCGTTCTTCTTTCTGCAGGAGTGCGGCTGGATCGAAATGCAAGCTGGCGTTTACAGGCTCACGTCCGCCGGACGCGACGTCGCGGAACGCGCGCAGCGCCTCTCGAAGACGTTCGGAGATCCGCCGATGGCGATCCCCGAGTGTTGCTTGCCGAAGTTGTCCTGGATCGACGACGAGTAATCGTCGTTTTTATATTCTTGACGAGTACGGACGGTCTAGGCAGTCTAGGAACGAGTCTTGGACTCAAGGAGGTCTCGATGACCGATCAGAGCGGTGCAAGCAAGGCGGCTGCGAACAGAGACAACGCGGAGGAGATGGTCGAGAAGTATCACCGCAACATCTTGCGGCGGCTCCAGGAAGACGGGGAGGGCTATTACGATGCCTCCGACTTCCGCGGCTGGTGCGGCGTTTCTGAGAAGGATCGTCTGCGCGGCGACTTCGTGCTTCGCGCGATCAGGATTCTCGTCAGAGAAGGAGAACTGATCAGTCAGAAGGGCGGCCTCTTCAAGCGTGTCGCGTCGGAAAGCGAGGATGCTTCCGACGAGGGTGTGGAGGAGTCTGTTCCCGCGAGTATCGATCAGGAAGCCTCGGCGACCGTCGATGAACTGGTTGAGACGGAAATTCCGAAAGCGGCGATCGAGGAAGCGGAGCCCGCGGAAGATTCCGCGCCGCTTTCCGACGATGACGATGCGGCGGTTGATGCGTCCGATGACGCGGAAGCGACCGGCACGACGGAACAGGTCGTCCCAACCAAGCGACGGCATTCGCCTCGCGGCGGTTTCCGCGCCTGGCTGGTCGAGTACGCGAAACCGGACGTGATCTTTCAGACGAAGGAGCTGTTGCGACTCGCGCTCGAAGCGGGCGTGTGTGCCACGCGCGCCGCCGGCCAGCTGCAGCTCAATCGTTTGGTGACGGAAGGCGTCCTGACGCGCAAGCGGCGCGGCTACGTCACACTGACGGTCGCGGCGCCGAAGGAAGTTCCTACCGCGATCGAAGAAGCGTCTTCACCTCCCGTGGCGGAGACGCCTCCCGAGACTTGCACGGAACCGGTCGCTCTTGTGTCCGTTCCCGACGAGAATGCGGACCGTGCGCGCGAAGACGCGCCTGCTCCTGCCAAGCCGAAGAAACCCACCAAGTCGAAGCGGCGTGCCAAGAAAGCGGCCACGAAATCGAAGAAAGCGTCCAAGCCCGATCTGCTCGCGCAGCTTCCCAAGATCTTCGGCGAAGAGCGCAAAGCCTTGCTTGCGCTGCTCAAGATGAGTGGCCGCGAACGCAAGGCGATCGTGGGCGCGATCCATCACCTCGAGACGAGCCTCTCCGCGCTCGATGCTGCTACGGCTCGGGCGCGCGCGATGATCGAAGCGTTCGATCGCGGCATCGCCACCTTGGTTGCGCTCGAACGCAGCCTCCGTCCGTCCAAACGCTGACCGCGCCTCTCATGGCGCGGTTTTCTTTTTTACGTTCGGCGCATTCAAGCGTAGACTGGCGGTATGAGAGATGCGTCATCGCTGCGCGAAAGAGTTCTGATTTTTACCGCCGTCCTCCTCTTCTGGGTGGGCGTGTATTTAGGCATCGGCAGGTGGGGGATGACGCAAGGCGCTTGGATGCTCTCGTGGGATCCCGTGCGCTTCGTCCCTCGGATCAGCTTTTTCGTGATCCCGTATCTTTCCGCGTATATCATGCCGTTCGTGCTGTTCTTCGTCATGCATGATCGGAAACGGTATCGGCGTTTCGCAAT